>NZ_JBFODQ010000061.1:0-66225 GCF_040908355.1 Aeromonas sp. R2-2
CTAAGCGTGTTCTTTCCCTCGCCAATGCTACCCTCGGGGTTATCGAGTCAGGTTCACTGGCCATCCACGCCATCGGTAGTGGCCTCTCCTTGGCCAACGGTCTCGAACGTAAACATGCGGTTAAACAGGTGGATCGCCTGCTCACTAACACCAAGCTCAATGTCTGGAGCCTCTTTGACGATTGGGTGCCCTATGTGGTCGGTGAACGTACCGAGATCGTAGTCTCCATGGACTGGACCGAATTCGATGCCGATGATCACAGTACCTTGGTTATCAGCCTGCAAACCAACCACGGTCGCAGTACTCCGCTGCTGTGGAAAACCCATCGGAAATCGTTGCTCAAAGGGCAACGCAATGCCCATGAGAAAGAGCTGCTCACCAAGCTCAAGCAGACGTTGCCAGAGGGTATCTTCGTGACGGTAGTAGCTGACCGCGGCTTTGGTTACATGGAGCTGTTCGAACGCCTGGAGCAAGAGCTAGGCTTTGCTTATCTCATTAGATTTAAAGGAAATGTTTTGGTTGGTTACCCTGGTGTAGAGCAGGTTCCAGCTCGGCACTGGCTAACGCCGACCGGGCGCACCCGAACCCTCAAAGCGGTGGAGCTAACTGGGCAGCGACAGCCTGTCGAACGGGTCTATTGTTGTCATAAGAGTGGCATGAAAGACGCGTGGTTTCTGGCCAGTAACCGGACCGACCTGAGCGCCGCCAAGGCGTTGCAACTATACGGCCAGCGCTGGGGTATCGAGACCAGTTTTCGTGATATCAAAGATTACAAATTCGGCATGGGTATGGGAGATGTGCACATCAGTAATCCGGTCCGGCGCGACCGACTGTTTTTATTCAGTGCCCTGGCCATCGTCTTGCTGACGCTGCTGGGTAAGGCTGGAGACAGTGTCGGTCTAGAGAGAACGATCAAGGTCAATACCAGCAAGAGCCGAACCTATTCGTTCTTTCGGCAAGGGGTCATCTATTACCAGTTGCTACCTAAAATGAAAGAAGCCAATGCGGTCTTGTTGATGGATAAATTTATCTACTACCTGAAGCAACACCGCTTATATACCCGCACACTTGGAATTATTTGAGTCTCTAAAAATGAGGGGATCTCTGAGATGCTGCCCCGTTTTTTCTCACATATCAACGCATCATTATCAACACAATAACTGCTGCGCTTGTGATGAGACTCCAGCGATAAACACGCCATTTCCTAACAGCAAAACAAGCGGGCCAGTGGCCCGCTTCGTTTTATGCAGAGTTAACCCAATCCTCACACCGGCGGATGGAAATGGCTGGCCTCGCGGGTAGCCATCTCCTCGTAGGTGGCCCACTTCTGCCACGCCACTTGTTGCGCCACCTGCATCAGCCGGTCGGCCTCCTCCGGATGGCTCTGGGCCAGCACCCGATAACGGGTCTCCTCCTGCCGGTATTCAGCAAGGGGAATGGAGGGGCGCAAGCTGTCGAGACTGAAGGGGTTCTGCCCCGCGCTGCGCAATACCGGGTTGTAGCGCATCAGCGGCCAGTGACCGGAGGCGACGGCGCGTTTTTGCTGGGTCAGGCCAAACTCCATATCGATACCGTGGGCGATGCAGTGGCTGTAGGCGATGATAAGCGACGGGCCCGGATAGGCCTCCGCCTCACGCAAGGCCTGCAGCGCCTGCTGCGGGTTGGCACCAAAGGCGATACGGGCAACATAGACATTGCCGTAGGAGATGGCCTGCAAGGCTACATCCTTCTTGGCCAGCGTCTTGCCCCCCGCCGCAAACTTGGCGACGGCACCGAGCGGGGTCGATTTCGACATCTGACCGCCGGTGTTGGAGTAGACCTCGGTATCCATCACCAGCACGTTCACATCGCGGCCGGAGGCGAGCACATGATCGAGCCCCGCCGAGCCGATGTCATAGGCCCAGCCATCGCCGCCGATAATCCAGACCGAGCGGCGCACCAGCTGATCGATGAGTGACAGCAGCTCGCGGGCCTTGCCGGATTTCACCTCTTCCAGCCGCTCCCGCACTTGCGCGACCCGGTTGCGCTGGGCGCGGATCTCCGACTCCAGCCGCTGCGGGGCGTTGATAAGCGACTCGACCAGCGCCTCCCCCAGCTCCCCCTTCATCGCTTCAAGGGCCGCCACCGCCTGACCGTGATGCTGATCGGCGGTGAGACGAAAACCAAAGCCAAACTCGGCGTTGTCCTCAAACAGGGAGTTGGACCAGGCCGGCCCCTTCCCTTCGCCATTCTTGGCCCACGGGGTGGTCGGCAGGTTGCCGCCATAGATGGAGGAGCAACCGGTGGCGTTGGCCACCAGCATGCGATCGCCAAACAGCTGGGTCAGCAGCTTGAGATAGGGGGTCTCGCCACAGCCGGCGCAAGCGCCGGAGAACTCGAACAGGGGTTCGAGGAACTGGGCACCACGCACCGTGGAGAAGTCCACCCGTTCGCGGGCAGGCCACGGCAGACTCTCGAACCAGCGCAGTGCCTGCTTCTGACCAGCCAGATGCGGAGCCTTGTCCATCATGGCGATGGCGCGCTCACCTTCATGGCTCTCATCCGCTCCGGCCCGCACCGGACAGGCCTGCACGCACTGACCGCAGCCGGTGCAATCTTCCGGATAGAGTTGCAGGGTGTAGCGGCTGTCGGGGAAGCCCTTGGCGGTGACGGGCACCGACTGCGCTGCCTCGGGGGCGGTCGCCAGCCAATCCTGATGGTAGAACTTGGCCCGCAGCGCCGCGTGGGGGCAGACAAAGACGCAGTTGCCGCACTGGATGCAGATATCGGAGTGCCAGATCGGGATCTCGCGGGCGATATCCCGTTTCTCGAAGCGGCTGGTGGCGGTGGGGTAAGTGCCATCCACCGGCAGCATGGAGACGGGGATCAGATCGCCGCGCCCTGCCAGCATCTCGCCGGTCACCCGCTGGACAAACTCGCTGCCACCCGGCGCCAATGGCAGCGGATAGTCGCTGATCTGCTCCTCACCGGCCGGGATGGCCACCTGATGGAGGTGGGCCAGGGTGTCGTCCACTGCCGCGAAGTTGCGCGCCACCACTTCGGGCCCCTTGCGGGCATAGCTCTTCTCGATGCTCTCCTTGATCAGCGCAATGGCTTCATCCCGCGGCAAGACTCCGGCCAGCGCGAAGAAGCAGGTCTGCATAATGGTGTTGATGCGATTGCCCATGCCGTTTTGCTCGGCCACCCGATCCCCATCGATGCAGTAGAGCTGGATATTGAGGGCACGGATACGGGCGCGCAGCCGCTCGGGCAGCTGGCCCCACACTTTGTCCGCCTCATAGGGAGCATTGAGCAGCAGGGTCGCCCCTTCTGCGGCGTGTTCCAGCAGATCCACCGACTCGACAAAGCCCCACTGGTGGCAGCCGATAAAGCTCGCCTGCTCGATAAGCCAGGGGGCATCGATGGGCTCGGGGCCAAAGCGCAGGTGGGAGACGGTGCGCGAGCCCGACTTCTTGGAGTCGTAGACGAAGTAGCCCTGGGCGTGGAAGCCCTCCAGCTCACCGATGATCTTGATGCTGTTCTTGTTGGCGCCCACAGTGCCGTCGGCACCGAGGCCGAAGAAGAGCGCCCGCACCCGGCTGGCGGGCTCCAGATCGCCGATGGGGTGCCAGGCCAGACTGAGGCCCGACACGTCATCAACAATCCCCACGGTAAAGCGCGGGCGCGGCGCATCGGATGCCAGCTCCTCGAACACGGCCGCGCACATGGCGGGGGTGAACTCTTTGGAAGAGAGACCGTAGCGGCCGCCACTGAGCCAGGGCAGCCGCTTGATAAGGCCACGCTGCAAACCGTCAATAAGGGCGCTCTGCACATCCAGCAGCAGCGGCTCGCCGCCCGCCCCCGGCTCCTTGGTGCGATCCAGCACCGCCATGCGTCGCACACTCGCGGGCAGGGCATCCAGCAGCGCCTGTACCGGGAAGGGGCGATAGAGGCGCACAACCAAGACCCCGGTCTTGCGATCCTGCCGGTTGAGCCAATCAACGGTAGTGCGGGCAGTGGCCGCCCCCGAGCCCATCAGCACGATGACATCGGTGGCATCGGGCGCGCCGTGGTACTCCACCAGCCGGTAGTGGCGGCCGGTCAGCTCGCCGAGATTGTCCATGCACTGCTGCACCCGCACCGGTACCGCTTCGTAGAAGGGGTTGACGCTCTCGCGGGACTGGAAGTAGGTATCCGGGTTCTGGGCGGTGCCGCGCATCACCGGATGATCCGGGTTGAGCGCCCGCGCACGGTGGGCGCGTACCCAGTCGTTGTCGATAAGGGCGCGAATTTCATCCCGATGCAGGGCGGTGATCTTGTTCACCTCGTGGGAGGTACGGAACCCGTCGAAGAAGTGGATAAAGGGCACCCGGCATTGCAAGGTGACGCTATGGGCGACCAAGGCCAGGTCCTGCGCCTCCTGCACCGAGCCGGAGGCGAGCATGGCAAATCCGGTGCTGCGCGCCGCCATCACATCCTGATGGTCACCAAAAATCGACAGCCCCTGCGCCGCCAGCGAACGGGCCGCCACATGGAACACCGCCGCGGTCAATTCACCGGCGATCTTGTACATGTTGGGCAGCATCAGCATCAGCCCCTGACTGGCGGTGAAGGTGGTGGCGAGCGCCCCCGCCTGCAGGGCGCCGTGTACCGTACCGGCTGCTCCTCCTTCGCTTTGCATCTCCACCACTGTGGGAATGTTGCCCCACAGGTTGGTCTGCCCCTCCGCCGCCCAGGCATCGGCCAGTTCGGCCATGGTCGAGCTCGGGGTAATGGGGTAGATGGCACACACTTCACTCAGCTGGTACGCCACCCGGGCCGCGGCTTCGTTGCCATCGACCATGATCAGTTCATGTTTCATTGGGACTCCTCCGGTTGGCGCAGCTCGATGGCGTGACAAGGGCACTGGTCGTGACAGGCACCGCAGCCGGTGCAGCGCTGGGCATCCACCTGATAGCCTTTGCCCGGCCCCAGCTTGGCGATGGCCTGCTCGGGGCAACTGCCATAGCAGCCGTCGCACTCGAAGCAGTTGCCGCAGGAGTAGCAGCGCGCCGCCTCGTAGCGGGCGGCCACCTCATCCAGCCCACCGATGATCTCGCCAAAGTCATCCCGCGCCCACGCCGGTTTGACCGGCTGACTGCTGGCCGGGGCGTGGGTCTGGAACCAGAGTTGCAACTGCTCCGGCCCCACCAGCGGGTAGGAGAGCGGTTTGTGGTAGTGGCGACCGCGCAGCCAGGCATCCATGTGGCGCGCCGCCTTCTTGCCGTGGCCGGTGGCGATGGTGACGGTGCGCTCGGAGGGCACCATGTCACCGCCCGCAAACAGACCCGGCACATCCGTCATCAGGTTGCCCGCTACCTGCACCACCCCCTCCTTGTTGACCCGCACGCCGGGAATGCTCTCCAGCACCGAGAGATCGACCTCCTGACCGAGCGCCAGAATAAGGGAGTCCGCTTCGAGGGTTTCAAACTTGCCGGTGGGTACCGGTTTGCCCTCGGCATCCAGCGCCATCACCTCCACCTCGATATGGGTATTGTCGAGCTGGCGGATGCTGCGCAGCCAGTTGATCTTGATCCCCTCCTCCTCGGCCTCGTCGGCTTCAAAGGCGTGGGCAGGCATATGGTCCCGGTCGCGGCGGTAGATAATCATTGCCTCTTCAACGCCCAAACGGCGGGCGGTACGGGCCGCATCCATGGCGGTGTTGCCGCCGCCGTAGATGGCCACCCGCCGTCCCAGTTTGGGCGGTGGCAGTCCTTTCTCTTCGGCCAGACTGGCCTGCTCGAGGAAACTCACCGCATCGAGGATCTTGCCCGCTTCCCGCGCCGGAATATCGACCCGCTTGGCCAGATGGGCACCGATGGCCATAAAGACGGCGTCAAAGCCCCCCTCGTCGCGCTCGCGCAGCACATCCTCCACCTTGTGGTTGAGGGTCAGGGTCACTCCGGCCGCCACGATACGGGCAACCTCCCGATCCAGCACATCGCGGGGCAGACGGTAAGCGGGAATACCGAAGCGCAGCATGCCGCCCGCCAGTGGCCCCGCTTCGCGGATCTCCACCTGATGACCGAGCCGGTTTAGATGCCAGGCGCAGGAGAGGCCGGAGGGGCCGGCACCGATCACCAGCACCTTCTTGCCGCTGGTGGGCGCGGGTGGCGCAGGCTGCCAACCACGGGCCAGCGCCTCGTCGCCGAGGAAGCGCTCGATGGCGTGGATAGAGACGGATTCATCCACCTGCCCGCGATTGCAGGCACTCTCGCAGGGGTGATAGCAGACCCGACCATGAATGGCGGGCAAAGGGTTCTCTTCGATCAGGGTCTGCCAGGCCGCCTCAAAACGGCCGGCCTGCGCCAAAGAGAGCCAGGCCTGGATATTTTCTCCAGCCGGGCAGGCGTGATTGCAGGGTGGCAGGGCCGGCCGCCAGACGGGTAGCCGGGTACGCACCGGGCCTGTTCCCGTTTTCAGGGAGAGATCCGGCAATGGGGTCATGTCCAGTTGTTTGCTCATACATTGCTTTCTTCTTTTTGTGTGACAGGCCCCACCCGATGGCGCTTGATACCGTGTAGCCGAAGCGGACGGTGGCCGGATGGGGAAGAAGCGAAAGCGTTAGAAACTGGGAACTGAGTCGATAATGGCCGCTTTTTTGTACTGATTAGCGAATCAGGATCAAAAAATGTTGCATTTTATGGTTCATAGAGACCAGAACGTGACTCAAGTAACATCTTCTCCAGCTGACCGCTGGCTTTCAGTTTGGCGAGCCCCCGATTGAAGGTTTTGATCAGCTCGTCAGCGTTGGCACGCTTGCGGCTGATCAGCAGGTGACCTTCAACTTTCATGACCGGTTTTGAATGGGTTGCAAAGAGATCGACCGTACTGGCCGGGTAGAACTGACGCAGGGAGTAGTAGCCGACATCGATGTTCTCCAGCGTCAGGTCGGCGCGGCCGGAGAGCAGCAGATCAAAGCTCTGGCGCAGCCGGGTGACGAACTGCACCTGCAGCGGCACCTGCGCGATGGCTGCAAAAAAATCTGCATTGTAGGTATAGCCACTGACCGCAGCCAGCTTGCGATCCGCCAGATCCTGATAGCCGTGCCATTCCAGCGGATCGGATTTGAGATAGAACCAGACGTAGGTCTCGCTCAGGATGGGATCGCTGTAGAGATGGGTTTTGCGCCGCTCGCTCGACTCATACCAGTGGACTGTGCCATCCACCACTCCCTCCTCCGACAAGCGAAAGGCCCGCTTCCAGGGAAGAAACTGGAACTTGACGCTCACCCCTTCACTCCTGAATGCCTCGCTCACCACATGAGGGATCAGCCCCTGATATTTCAGCGTCTCGGAGCAGTAAGGGGGATACTCTCCCGTGGTCAGGGTCAGCTCCTGCGCCCAGAGCCCGTGGCAAAAAAGGCTCCCCGCCAGCAACCAGCTTATTTTCATCCCGATGCCCTCTTGTTCTGTTTTCCCAACTATAGACCGCCCCCTTGAAAGGATTGCCGGATCGCCGGGGAACCGTTATGTTCCACTTTTTCCAGGCGATCACGCCGCGTCACAAGGATATGAAGATGCCCAGGCTAGACAGCATTCACCTCTACCCCATCAAATCGACTGCAGGTATGCCGCTGGCTCGCGCCCGGGTGACCGAAGAGGGACTGGCAGGGGATCGCCGCTACATGGTGGTCAAACCGGACGGCACCTTTATCACCGCCCGTACCCATCCCCAGCTGCAACAGGTCGTGGCCACCCCCATCGAAGGTGGCTTGCAACTGCGCTATCCGGGCTTTGAACCGCTCACCCTGCAAGAGGTCGACTTCAGCCGCGCCCCGCAAGCTACCGGAGTCTGGAGCGACCGTTTCACCGCCCTGCACACCGACCCCAAAGCCGATGGGTGGCTGAGCCGGGTGGCAGGGGAAACGGTGCAACTGCTCTGGCTGGGTGAAACCTCTGATCGCTTTCGTGAAAAGACCGGCACCCGGGTCAGCTTTGCCGACGGTTATCCGCTGCTGCTGATAAGCCAAGCCTCCCTTGAGGATCTCAATCTGCGCTCCGATGCGCTGCATCAGATGAGCCAGTTCCGCACCAATCTGGTGGCAAACAATACCCAGCCCTTCGAGGAGGACAGCTGGGTGCGCATCCGCATCGGTGAGGTGGAATTCAAGGTGGTCAAGCCCTGCAGCCGCTGCATCATGACCACGGTGGAAGCAGGCACCGATCGTTTCAACGCCCTGAAAGAGCCGCTGGCCACCCTCACCCGCTACCGCCGTGGCGAGGATGGCGAGGTCTACTTCGGCCAGAACCTGATCGCCCTGAACGAAGGGTGGATTGAGGCTGGCAGCGAGATCGAGGTGCTGGAGCGCACCAGACCGGTGGTCTATCCCGCCGCCGCACCGAAGAAGCGGGAGCTGGTCTGCGTGGCCCGCGAACCGCTGGCGCGGGATCTGGAGACCTTCTGGTTCGAAGCCGCCGATGGCGAGCCCCTGCCCGACTACCTGCCGGGCCAGCATCTGCCCATCAGTCTCGATATCAAAAATGAACGGATCCAGCGGCGCTATACCTTGAGCTCCACGCCAGATCATCCGGAGCGTTACAGCATCAGCGTCAAGAAGGTAGAGGGGGGTCGCATCTCCCACTGGCTGCACCAGCAACTGCAGGTGGGCGACCGGCTGCTGGCCGCCAACCCCGCTGGCGAGTTTCACTTAGGGTCCGAGCGCAACCTACTGTTGCTCTCCGCAGGCTCCGGCGTCACCCCCATGCTGGCGATAGCGCGCACCCTGGCGCTACGCGGGGAACTGGAAGAGGTTCACTTTATGCACCTGTGCCGCAGCGAAGCGGACATACCCGCCGCCAGCGAACTGCATGCCATGGCGCAGCAGGGGATGACCCTCACCCTGATCCTTAGCCAGCCAGATAGCCACTGGCAGGGGCTGCAAGGACGACTCAATGATGAGCATCTGCAACGGATCAAAGGGCTGGCCGAAAAAGAGGTCTTTATCTGTGGCCCCCACGGTTTTATGGCCGATGCTGCCGCCAAAGTTGCGGCCCTCGGCGTTCCGACCGCACGGATCAGACAGGAGAGTTTTGGCGGCGCCATTCTCTCGGTGGCCCGCCCCCATCAGGCGGTGCAACTGCGTATCGGCGCCCAAGCCTTTACCGGCAACAATCAGGGCACAGTGCTGGATCAGGCCAACAAGCAAGGTGTAGAGCTGCCATGGAGCTGCCGCGCCGGCATCTGCGGCAGTTGCAAACAGACGCTGATCTCGGGCGAGGTGGATCACCCCGACGCCCCCGCCATCACCGCCGCCGAGCGGGCAGAGGGCAAGATCCTTGCCTGCTGCGCCGTGCCGCTCACAGACATCGTCATCAAATAAGGTGATCGAGCCACGAAAAGGCTGGCTGGGCCCCGATCCTGGCCGACCTTTTCCCCCCTGTCGACCCGCGGTTCCTCCATTCTCGTCTCTTTCTCGCCCCGCCTGCGCAACCATGCCGACGATGACTTCTATACTCACAGCAATAACAACAAAACCCCTCCGACGTAGCGGCCTTTGCCGTCTGACCAAGGGGGTTACCCGGTGAGAATAAGGACGCTCAAACCATGGAACAGAACAAACCCGCCTTTCAACTCAACCTCTTGCTCTCCGTCATCACCCTGATCCTGCTGTCACTGGTGTTTTTCGCCTACAGCTGGGCGGGTAAACAACTGGAAGAGAGTTATCGACAACAATATCTCTCCTACCTGCTGGCCGACGAGCTGCGCCAATCCTCCGATGACCCGACTCGGTCGCACCTACGTCATCACCAAGGATCCAGCCTACGAGCAGCAGTACATGCGGATACTGGCCATTCGCAACGGCGAACAGCCGAGACCGGATGGCTACAACCGTATCTATTGGGATTTTGTCGCGGCCAACGGCCAGAATCCTCGCCCCGACAGCAATGTTCGCCGCGGCCTGATCGATCTGATGAAGGATGCCGGTTTCACCGATGCTGAACTCGCCAAGCTCAACGAGGCCAAAAACAACTCGGATGCGCTGGTCAACACCGAGGTCGCCGCCTTCAAGCTGGTGCAGCAGACCGATGGCGATCCGGTTGCCAACCAGCAAAAAGCCATCGCCATGATGCATGACAAAGCCTATCACCAGAACAAGGGGCGCATCATGTCCCCCATCGATGACTTCTACGTGATGATGGAGCAGCGCAACCATGAGGCAGTCGAGAGCGCCATCGCCAATACCGACATGCTGCGCTATCTCTTTATCGCCCTCGGTCTGGTGTTGATGTTCTTCCTCTGGCGCACCTATCGCTCCCTGCTCGATCTGGTGGGCACCTCGGTCGAGCAGCTCAAGACCGATCTCCATATGATGGCGGAAGGGGACTTCTCGCGCCCCATCAAGGTGCCGCCAGGATCGAAAGAGAGCCTGATCGGTCTGCTCGGCAGTATGCAGACCACCCTCAAGGGGATCATCGCCAAGGTCTCCCACTCCACCGAGGAGTTGTCCCACTCTGCCGACAGCATCGCCCAAATTGCCGAGCAGACCGCCCAGTTTGCCACCGATCAGCAAACCAGCACCCAGACCATGGCCGCCGCCATCGAGGAGCTGGTGGTGAGCATCAGCCACCTCTCCGACAACGCCACCCATGCCGACGAGCTGAGCAAGGTCTCCGCCAATACCCTGGAGGAGGGTTCGGGGGTCATTAAAGAGACTCTCGGCAGCATCGAGAATATCTCCACCACAGTGGGGGATGCGGCCAGCACCATTTCCGAGCTCAACGGCCATACCCAGCAGATTTCGGAGATCATCGGGGTGATCCGCGGCATCGCCGATCAGACCAACCTGCTGGCCCTCAACGCGGCCATCGAGGCGGCGCGGGCCGGTGAACAGGGTCGCGGCTTTGCGGTGGTGGCCGACGAGGTGCGCAATCTGGCCAGTCGCTCGGCGGCCTCAACCCAGCAGATCACCGGGATGATCAGCAAAATCCAGAGCGGGGCCGATGCCTCCATCCGCAGCATGGAGAACACGGTCAACAACGTCTCTCGCGGGGTCACGCTGGCCAACCAGACCGGCGAGGCGATCGCCAGCATCCAGAGCCACGCCTCCAACCTCACCGGCCTGATGGGGGAGATCAGCCACACCCTGCGCGAGCAGTCCACCGCAGCCAACGAGGTGGTCTCTACCGTCGGCAACATCACCTCCCTCTCGGAGCAGTCGGGGGATGCCGCCCGCCACGTGTCCCAAGAGGCGGCCAAGCTCAAGCAGCTGTCACGGGTACTGCGCCAGGAGATGGGGCACTTCAAGCTTTAAAGAACGCTGAAAAGCAAAACGGCTGCCCGAAGGCAGCCGTTTTTTATGCAGGGTATCCCCGTCATTCAGTATCTATCAACCACGCAGGGCGGCGATACGCTGCTCGATGGGCGGGTGGCTCATGAACAGCTCGCTCATGGAGCGCTTGCCGTTGATGCCAAAAGCCATCATGGAGCCTTCCAGCTGTGGCTCGGCACCGCGGGAGAGGCGCTCAAGGGCGGCAATCATCTTGTCGCGACCGGCCAACTTGGCGGCACCGGCATCGGCACGGAACTCACGCTGACGGCTGAACCACATGACGATGATGGAGGCCAGAATGCCGAACAGCATCTCCAGCACGAACACGGTGATCATGTAGGCAAAACCGCCGGTACTGCTGCTCTCTTCCTCGTTGTTGGAGCTGAAGAAGTTGCTGATCACGCCAGCCACGATACGGGCGAAGAACATCACGAAGGTGTTCACTACACCCTGGATCAGGGTCAGGGTCACCATGTCGCCATTGGCCACGTGGCTCACCTCGTGGGCCAGTACCGCTTCCGCCTCGTCACGGCTCATGCTGTAGAGCAGGCCGGAGGAGACAGCCACCAGCGAATCATCGCGGCGAGCGCCGGTCGCAAAGGCGTTCATCTCGGGAGAGTCGTAGATCCCCACTTCCGGCATCTTGATACCCGCTTCGCGGGCCTGACGGGCCACAGTGCTCACCAGCCAGTGCTCGGTCTCGTTACGGGGTTGCTCGATGACCTGGACGCCATAGCTGCGCTTGGCCATCCACTTGGACATCAGCAAGGAGATAAAGGAACCCCCAAAACCGAACACGGCACAGAACACCAACAGCCCGGAAATGCTGGACTTGTTGATCCCCAGAACCGAGAACAGGATATTGAGTACCACCCCCAGCACCAGCATGACGGCCAGGTTGGTCACCAGGAATAGCATAATTCGCTTCATATAGACTCCTTGTGAAGATAAGGGACATGACCGGGGATCACTCGGGATCCCCACCTGATCATGTTAATGTCGACATTCTAGGGAGATTCGATGAATGTTCGCTGAATATGCCGTCAAAGTAGCGGCGAGATATCGAGACGCCCCTGCAAATCGGCTTCAAGTGGATTGTTTATAAACGGAATTTCGCCGAGGAAGGGAGCTGGCAGCAAGCCCCTCAGGGTGTCCAGATTTTCCTGATAATGGCTCATGGAACCATGGAGCCGATTAATTACCCACCCCGCCACCGGCAGCTGATCATTGCGAATGGCGGCAAAGGTGAGCAACGCATGGTTGAGGCAACCCAGCTTGGCCCCCACTACCATGATCACCGCCATGTTCTCCTGCTTGACCCAGTCCGACAGCAGATGCTTGCGATCGAGCGGCAAATACCAGCCCCCCGCCCCTTCCACTACCGCCAGTTCGGCCCCAGCCTGTTCAATCTTGCGTAGCCCCTCGCTCAACCCCTGCATGGTGATAGGCTGGCGCGCCTCGCTGGCGGCGATGTGGGGCGCAATCGGCGGCTCATAGGCGAACGGATTGACCACCTCATAGGGCAGCGGCAGACTCGCCGCCTCCTGCAACAGAACGGCATCCAGGTTGCGCAGCCCGTCCGGAGTGCGAGCACATCCGGCCGAGACCGGCTTGTAACCCGCGCACTTGATTCCCTGTGCGCTGAATTCGCGCAGCAGGGTGCGCGCCACCAGCGTCTTGCCCACATCGGTATCGGTGCCGGTGATAAAGAATGATTTCATACGGTTCTCTCCTTGGCAGGGCCCGTTGACTACCCTGCACACAATGCGATTCCCGGCGCTCAGCGAGGCTTGCTGAGGCGGCCGAGGCACACCCGATAACTGGCGACCAGCCTGCCATCGGGCTGGCGAAACACCTCATACGCCTGCGCCAGCTGCTGCAATCTGGCGCGACCACTCAGACCGGCCGGGGCGGCACTCCCCTGATTGTCATTGATCTGATTGGCCCCAATCCCCTTGAGATCGCGCAACAACTGCGGCAATTCAAGATAGGCGAGATCCCAGGTGATACAACGCAGCTCGGGAGCAGATACCCCGGCGCTAGCCAGCGCCTGCTCCAATTGTGGCAGGCTGAGGAAGCGATTGACATGGGCGCGACCATCAAGCTGCTGCCAAGCGGCTCGCAACTGCCAGAGTGACTCATCGAGCAGGGTCGAGAAAAAGATCTGGCCGCCCGGTTTGACCACCCGCAGCAACTCGCCAAAAGCCTGGGCCGGACGCTCGCACCACTGCAACGCCAGACTGGAGAAAACCCAGTCGAACGCGCTGTCGGCGAAAGGAAGCTGCTCCGCATCACCGCAGAGCAGGCGGGCGCCGCTGCCACGCAAGGCGGCCTGCGCCAGCATGCCGGGGGCGAGATCCAGCCCCACCAGCTGGTGACAACGGTTCGCCAGCTGGGGCAAGAAAAAGCCGGTGCCGCAGCCCAGATCCAGCCCGCTCACCGTCAGATCAGTGCCAACCAGCCTGTCTGGCATCCATTCCAACAGCGCCTGACCCACCTCCTGTTGAAAGCGGGCGTGGGCATCGTAATGACGAGCGGCGGCGCCAAAACGGCGAGCAAGCTGCGCCTTGTCGACCGTTTGAAAACGCTCAGCCATAGTGAGCCTCCCCAAGCGTTGTAACTGCAGGGCAGACCCCCAAGGCATCGAGCAGGCGCTCCACATCCTGCTCGCGGTGAGCCGCGCTCAGGGTAATGCGCAGCCGGGCCGTACCGACTGGCACCGTGGGCGGGCGGATGGCGCTCACCCAGACGCCGCGTTCCCGCAGCCGTTCTGCCAGTTGCAGGGCAACACTGCTCTCCCCCACCAGCAGCGGCTGGATCGGGGTATCGCTCGCGCCAAGCTGCCAACCCTGATCCTTTGCCCCTTGCCGGAAGCGAGCGATCAGCTGGCCAAGATGGGCGCGGGACTCATCAGCCGCGCGCACCAGTTCGATGCTCTTGCTCACCGCGCAAGCCTGCGCGGCGGGCATATGGGTGCTGTAGACATAGTGGCGAGCGAAGTTGACCAGATACTCCACCAGCTCGCGGCTGCCGCCGACAAAGGCGCCAGCGACGCCAAGCGCCTTGCCAAAGGTGCCCATCTGGATATGCACGTTGGCAGGATTTACTCCCTGCGCCGCCAGGGTGCCGCGCCCCTCAGGCCCCAGCACACCGAGGCCGTGGGCATCGTCGATCATCAGCCAGTTGCCGCTCCGGGCGGCGAGGATTGCGAGCTCACCCCAGGGGGCCTGATCCCCGTCCATGCTGAACACCCCTTCCGAAACAATCAGTCCGCGATTTGGCTCAAGCTGCCGTTCAAGGGCCGCCATATCGTTGTGGGCAAAGCGCTTCATCTTGCAGGGGAGCTGGCTGCCCATCTCCTGCAAAGAGGCGTGGTTGAGTTTGTCCTGCCACAGCAGATGCTCCTTGCCAAGCAGCGCTTTGAGCACCGCCTGATTGGCCGAAAAGCCGCAGTTGAACAGCAGTACCGCCTCCACCCCGAGCCACTCGGCCAGGGTCTCCTCAAGCTGTTGGTGGGCACGACTGTAACCGGTCACCAGCGGTGAGGCGCCGGAGCCCGTGCCATAGCACTCAATCCCCGCGTTGAAGGCGGCCTTGATGGCGGGATGATCAGCCAGGCCCAGATAGTCGTTGGCGGAAAAGTTGAGGTAGTCGCGCCCTGCAACCCTGAGCCGCCCGCCACTCGCCCCGTCGGTCGCGATGCGGTTGCGCAGCAGACCCACCTGCTCGCGCTCGGCCAGCGCCGTGCCCAACACAAAGGGGCCCGTTACTGCAGGGCCGTTCATGGCTGCGCGGCCCCGGCTCGGGGACGGGTGGCGTCATAAAACATCTCGGTGGGCTCGCTCTGGCGACTCACCTCGGCCAGCAGCTCCTCTTCTTGAACCTGATCAGGTTTCTGGGCCCGCTGGGCGGGGCGAATACCGAGCCGCTTGAACAGCTGCATGTCGCTGTTCTCGTCCGGGTTGGGGGTGGTCAGCAACTTGCAGCCATAGAAAATGGAGTTGGCTCCCGCCATAAAGCACATGGCCTGCATCTGCTCGTTCATCTTCTCCCGCCCGGCGGAGAGGCGCACATGGGAGGCGGGCATCATGATCCGTGCCACCGCGATGGTGCGGATAAATTCGAACGGATCGAGGTTCTCCTGATCCTCCAGCGGCGTGCCCTTCACCTTGACCAGCATATTGATTGGCACGCTCTCCGGGTGGCGCGGCAGGTTGGCGAGCGCCATCAGCAGGCCCGCCCGGTCTTTCGCCTGTTCGCCCATGCCGACGATGCCGCCGGAGCAGACCTTCATGCCCGCGCCACGCACATGCTCCAGCGTATCGAGCCGATCCTGATAGGTGCGGGTAGAGATGATCTCGCCGTAAAACTCCGGCGAGGTGTCGAGGTTGTGGTTGTAGTAATCAAGCCCCGCAGCCCCCAGACGCGCCGCCTGATCGGCGGTGAGCATCCCCAGCGTCATGCAGGTCTCCATCCCTAGTCCCCGCACCTCCTCGATCATCCGGATGATGTAGGGCATGTCCTTCTCTTTGGGATTGCGCCAGGCGGCCCCCATGCAGAAACGGGACGAGCCGTTGGCCTTGGCTTCGCGGGCCCGCTCCAGCACCTTCTCCACCTCCATCAGCCGCTCGGCTTCGAGCCCGGTGTGGTAACGGGCGCTCTGGGGGCAGTATTTGCAATCCTCCGGGCAGGCGCCGGTCTTGATGGAGAGCAAAGTACTCACCTGCACTTCATTCGGGTCAAAGTGAGCGCGGTGGACAGTCTGAGCCTGAAACAGCAGATCGTTGAACGGCAGGGCAAACAGAGCCTGAACCTCGGCGAGGGTCCAGTCATTGCGAAGGGCGTGACCGCCCGCGGTGAGAGCATTCATACATGGCTTCCGGTTGTTATTAGTGGGATCCTGCGCCCGCCATCTTGGGATGGACAGCCACAAAACCCGTTGCCAGGCCCGCGCGCTCAGGGTGATGCGCAGTGCCAAGTGCCTGAAATTGTTGGCTAGTGTAGAGAGCCCGCGTAGACTGTCAACACCGACCAGATCAAACCAATTGACAACAGAACAACAAATGACCAACCAAGAATTTGACCTGCACCATGTGTGGCACCCCTACACCTCTCTCACTCACCCCCTGCCCTGCTATGAAGTGGCCAGCGCCAAAGGGGTGAAGATCAGCCTCAGCGATGGCCGTGAACTGGTGGATGGCATGAGCTCCTGGTGGGCTTGCGTGCACGGCTATCAGGTGCCGGAGTTGGACGCCGCCGCCACCGCCCAGCTCGGCAAGATGTCCCACGTGATGTTTGGCGGCCTCACCCACGCCCCGGCGGTCGAGCTCTGCCGCAAGCTGGTGGAGATCACTCCAAAGGGGCTTGATCGGGTATTTCTGGCCGATTCCGGCTCGGTGGCAGTGGAAGTGGCGCTCAAGATGGCGCAGCAGTACTGGCACGCCAAAGGGACGCCCAGAGCCAAATTTGTCGCCCTGCGCAGCGGCTATCACGGCGACACCTTTGGCGCCATGAGCGTCTGCGATCCCGATGGCGGCATGCACGAGCTCTACAAGGGGTTTCTGCCGGAACACTATTTTGTCGATGCGCCGAGCTGTCGCTTCCACGCCGAGTGGGACGAGCAGTGCGTGGTGGAGCTGGCGACACTCATGGCCGATCATCACGAGGAGATTGCCGCCATTGTGCTCGAACCCATAGTGCAGGGCGCTGGCGGCATGCGTTTCTATCACCCCCGCTACTTACAGTGGGTACGCGCCATGTGCGACGAGTTCGGCGTGCTGCTGATTGCCGACGAGATTGCCACCGGCTTTGGCCGCACCGGCCAGCTGTTTGCCTGCGACTGGGCGGGGATCAGCCCCGACATCATGTGTCTGGGCAAGGCGCTCACCGGCGGCTACCTCACCCTCTCGGCGACCCTGACCACCGAGCATGTCGCCCGTACCATCTGTGACGGCAAGGCGGGGGTCTTTATGCACGGCCCCACCTTTATGGGCAATCCCCTCGCCTGCGCGGTGGCCAACGCCTCCATCGATCTGCTGCTGGCCTCACCGTGGCAGGAGCGGGTGCGAGCCATCGAGCATCAGCTGCGTACCGAGCTGGTAGAGCTGACCCAGCACCCGGCGGTCACGGATGTGCGGGTGCTCGGTGCCATCGGGGTGGTGGAGATGAAGGAACGGGTGGATGTGGCGCGCATCCAGCGCAAGTTTGTCGAACTGGGCGCCTGGATCCGCCCCTTTGGCAAGCTGGTCTACCTGATGCCCCCCTTCGTCATCACCCCTGAAGAGCTGCGGGTATTGACCGGCGCCATCCGTCAGGCCATCACCGAGGGCGAGTTTTAATGCATGCAGCGGGCGGCCATCGCAGCCGCCCGTTTGACTACCGGCATTTGATATATAAAAAGGGCAACTTTATCCACTTCAGTGCAGTTTCACTTGCCGTAATGTGAGCAAAACACCAGACCTGAGGCCCCAAGAGGGGTAAACTGCTGCGGTTTTACCATCAAGAAAGACTGCTCATGCGCCTCTCCATTGCTGCCAAAATCAACTTTTTCCTGCTCTTCATCTTCTCCATGGTACTGGTCTTCTCCGCAGCCTATCAGGCGGTGCGCGAGCGCGATCTCATCCTGACCCTCATCAAGGAGCAGAGCCGCGAGCAGACCGAAGCCTATTTCGACGGCCTCAACATGCTGATGCTGACCGGCAAGATGGATGCCCGCGATACCCTGCGCGGCAAATTTCTCGACCATGCCCATGTGGAGGATGCCCGCATCGTCCGTGGCGACGCGGTGAGCAAACAGTTCGGGCCGGGACGAGAGACAGAGCAGGTAAAAGATGAGTTTGATGAGCTGGCTCTGGCGGGCAAAGGGAGCCTGGAGGTGGTGCACAACGGCATGCACAGCCGTCTGGTGGTCACTCGACCGCTGCTGGCCAAGAAGGATTTTCGCGGCACCGACTGCACCAGCTGTCATCTGGTACCGGAGAACACCGTGCTTGGTGCGGTGCGCTTTGACTACTCCCTCGATTCGCTGTTTACCCGGGTCGAGCAGAATATCCTCACCTCGGCGCTGATCCTCACCGGCATCTTCGGGGTGGGACTGCTGCTGACCCTCTGGGTCATCCGCACCTGGATCGTGCGCCCCCTCAACCAGTTGACCCGTTCCATGGAAGAGGCCACCGACCTGCACGACTTCGGCCACCGGCTGGAGGGGGATGACGGCGACGAGATTGGCCGGGTGGCGGTGGCCTACAACCAGATGCTCGACAGTGTGGAGCGACAGATCGGCAAGCGCACCAAGGCCAGCAGGCAGGAACCGGATCAGCCCCGCTGAGGCGGGCGCTTAACCGACGTAGTAAAAGAGCAAGCTGGCGATCAGCACCAATAGCAGGATGGCCAGATTGACATGCCGGGAGTCATCCTGACGGCGGCTGCGCTTGCGCTCCAGCAGCAACACCGCCAGCGTCAGGGCGCAGCAGCTCCAGAGCCCGTAGACCAGCCAGGGGGTAAGGGCCGGGTCCCAATAATCGCGCACCTCGATCCCGCCATAGACCAGAAAACCGTAGGCAATTTCGGGGCGGGCATAGTGGTAAAGGGAGAGCAGCACGATAAAGCCACCCCAGCAGAGCATCACCAGCCCCTGCAACACCCGTGTCAGCCAATCTGGCCCATGCCGCCGATCTTTCACCCACCTCTCCTGCGCCCGTGACACTCTTGTTGAGTGAACCATGCCGAAAACCCCACCAGAGTCCGACATTTTTGCTTGTTTATCAAACCCGCGCGGGTAAGATTGACGGCTTAGTCTGCCATGGTGGGCCATCTGTGCCCGGGCCAGACTCCCTAGTGTTGCAAATAGCGCTGCAAGAACAAGCTGGAGACAATATTTCGATGACGCACGCATCCGTAGTAGATGTGCTGGCCGGTAAGTATCCGGTCGGCACCACCCAAACTGTCAAAGGGTGGATCCGGACTCGCCGTGATTCCAAGGCGGGGATCTCATTTTTGGCCATTTCCGATGGCTCCTGTTTCCATCCGGTACAGGCAGTTGTCCCCAATACCCTGGCCAATTACGAGAATGAAGTGCTGCGTCTGACCACTGCCTGCTCCGTGGAAGTGACCGGCGTGGTTGCCGCCTCTCAGGGCAGCGGCCAGGCTTTCGAACTGCAGGCGACCGAGGTGAAGGTAGTCGGCTGGGTCGAGGATCCGGATACCTACCCGATGGCCGCCAAGCGCCACAGCATCGAATACCTGCGTGAACAGGCCCACCTGCGCCCGCGCACCAACATCGTTGGCGCCGTGACCCGCGTTCGTCACTGCCTGGCGCAAGCCATCCACCGCTTCTTCCACGAAGAGGGTTTCCTCTGGGTTGCGACCCCGCTCATCACCGCCTCTGACACCGAAGGTGCCGGCGAGATGTTCCGTGTCTCCACTCTGGACATGGAAAACCTGCCGCGCACCGACGCCGGCAAGGTGGACTACAACGAAGATTTCTTCGGCAAAGAAGCTTTCCTGACCGTATCCGGCCAGCTGAACGCCGAAACCTATGCCTGCGCACTCTCCAAGGTCTACACCTTCGGCCCGACCTTCCGCGCTGAAAACTCCAACACCAGCCGCCACCTGGCCGAGTTCTGGATGGTTGAGCCGGAAGTGGCCTTCAACGATCTGGAAGATAACGCCGCACTGGCCGAAGCCATGCTGAAGTATGTCTTCAACGCCGTACTGACCGAGCGTCGCGACGATCTGGAGTTCTTCGCCCAGCACGTGGACAAGGATGCCATCGGCCGTCTGGAGCGTTTCGTCTCCTCCGACTTCGCCCAGATCGACTACACCGACGCCATCGAAGTGCTCAAAAACTGCGGCAAGAAGTTCGAATTCCCGGTCTCCTGGGGTATCGATCTCTCCTCCGAACACGAGCGCTATCTGGCCGAGGAGCACTTCAAGTCTCCGGTGGTGGTGAAGAACTACCCGAAAGATATCAAGGCCTTCTACATGCGCCTCAACGACGACGGCAAGACCGTTGCCGCGATGGACGTACTGGCACCGGGCATCGGCGAGATCATCGGTGGTTCCCAGCGTGAAGAGCGTCTGGACGTGCTGGATGCCCGTCTGGCCGAGATGGGCCTGAACAAGGAAGATTACTGGTGGTATCGCGACCTGCGTCGCTTCGGTACCGTGCCGCACTCCGGCTTCGGTCTGGGCTTCGAGCGTCTGGTTGTATACGTGACCGGCATGGGCAACGTCCGCGACGTGATCCCGTTCCCGCGTACTCCGCGTACCGCCGAGTTCTGATCAGCGGCATCTTGCCACTGCATTGCACAAGCCGACCTGTGGGTCGGCTTTTTTATTGTCACCGTTATGGGTGATACTCAGGATCAACCGGCACAAGGAACTCGTCGCCTATGGGATATCGCCTGCTGCTTTCGCTATTGCTGTCCTGCATGCCTGTTCAACTGTGGGCCGAGCCCGTTCGTCTGACCACCCTGGAGTGGCCCCCCTACACCAGCCAGAGCCTGCCCGATGGCGGCCTCACCGGTCATATCGTCAAACGTGCCTTTGCCGAGGCGGGACTGGAGGTGACGTTCGACTTCTACCCCTGGCAGCGGGCGGTACGGCTGGCGGCCGACCCGACCCAGCCTTATAGCGGCTATTTTCCAGATTACCTCTCCGACACCCTGCCGACCTTGTGGCGCAGCTCCCCCAGCGTAGGCGACAGCGTGCTGGGCATGGCGCAGCGCTCAGGCCCACCCATCCCCTGGCAGCAGCTCACGGATCTCGCCCCCTACCGGATCGGCGTGGTGGAGGGGTACGTCAACACCCGTGAATTCGATGCCCTGATGGCCAGCAAGCGCCTCAACACTGCCGCCGTCGATTCCGACCTGCTCAACCTGCGCAAATTGCAGCGCGACCGGCTCGATCTGGCGGTGATCGATCGGGATGTCTTTCACTGGCTCATCAACCATGATCGCAAGCTGAGCAGCGCCGGATTGCAATTTCACCCGAAGATCCTCGAACACAAGAGCCTGCACATCATGTTTCGTCCCGACCAGCAGGCGTTGCAGCAACGGGTGGCACAGGCCATTGCCAGATTGGATATTGCCAAGCTGAGCGAGGATTATCAGCGCCGCTATCTGCAGCAAGCACCTGCGGCCAAATGAGCCAACCCGCTGAAGTCAGTCCTTGCTGGCAAAAATAGCCTGAGCGCTGGCTTTTTCACCCTCTTCTGCCGCAATCGAGCCCTTTTTATGCCCCTCCCCTGCAGCCCTGTTGCCGCTCTGTGCTGCCGCCATGACCACCCGATGGCTTGGCCCCGAGTGATACCACTTGGTGACAAAAATGATGCTTTTGTTAGTACGTGGTTTTTAAGTGGTTTAATCAAAAATTCATCGAGTTATTGAAGTAACTCAATTTTTTCACTTTTTCAGGGGAGCAGAATAGCAACTAACCCTTTTGGGCTAAATAAAACAGACAATGACAATTCATGGTTCAGGCTACCCGCGGCAATATGGGTTGAATCACACGAGGTAACGGAATGATCTTGATGGAATTTTTAGTGGTACTCGGCTGCTTGCTGCTGGGTACCCGCTTTGGGGGCATGGGACTCGGTCTCATCAGTGGTATCGGTCTATTCCTGCTGACCTTCGTCTTCGGCCTGGTGCCGGGCGAACCGCCTGTTCAGGTAATGCTGACCATTCTGGCGGTGATCGGCTGTGCCGCCACCCTGCAGACTGCCGGTGGCCTCAACCTGATGATGCAAGTGGCCGAGCGTCTGCTGCGCCGCCACCCGCAATACATCACTATCCTGGCGCCGCTCACGACCTGGACCCTCACCTTCCTGTGCGGTACCGGCCACGTGGTCTACACCATGTTCCCCATCATCGCTGACATCGCGCTGCAGAAGAACATCCGTCCCGAACGCCCGATGGCTGTCGCCTCCGTTGCCTCCCAGATGGCCATCTGTGCCTCCCCGGTCTCCGTTGCCGTGGTCTCTATGGTCTCCATTCTGGCGGCTGGTCATGGTATCGGTCAGGCTTATGGCCTGCTCGACATCCTGATGATCGCCATCCCCTCCTCCCTGACCGGTGTCATCGTGGCTGCCCTGTGGAGCCTGCGTCGCGGCAAGGATCTGGACAAGGACGAAGAGTTCCAGGCCAAGATCAAAGACCCGGAACAGCGCGCCTTCATCTACGGCGGCGGTGAAACCCTGCTCAACACCAAGTTCCCGAAAGAGGCCTACTGGTCTACCTGGATCTTCTTCGCCGCCATCGCTGCCGTGGTATTGCTCGGCGCCAACGAAGGTCTGCGTCCGGTGTTCACCATCAAGGACAAGACCGGCCCGCTCTCCATGAACCTGGTGATCCAGATGATGATGCTGATCGCCGGTGCCATCATCCTGATGCGCTGCAAGGTCAAGCCGGGCGAGATCGCCAACGGTGCCGTCTTCAAGGCGGGCATGGTCGCCATCTTCTCCGTATTCGGGGTGGCATGGATGAGTGAGACCTTCTTCCAGGCTCACATGCCGCTGCTCAAAGAGACTCTGGCCCATGTGGTACAGGCCCAACCCTGGACCTACGCCCTGGTGCTGTTCCTTATCTCCAAGCTGGTAAACAGCCAGGCCGCAGCCCTGACCGCCATCGCCCCCATGGGTCTGGCGCTGGGTGTCGAACCCAAGCTGCTGATCGCCTTCCTGCCGGCCAGCTACGGCTACTTCGTGCTGCCGACCTACCCGAGCGATCTGGCCTGTATCGGTTTCGACCGCTCCGGCACCACCCGCATCGGCAAGTTCATCATCAACCACAGCTTCATCATTCCGGGGCTGATCGGGGTGGTGACCTCCTGCTCGCTGGGCTTTATCCTCACCAGCATCCTGCTCTAATCGCAGCGGCGTTTACCACGCCATTGCAATACAGGCCCCCGCTTCGGGGGCCTGCTTTTTCCCCGCTCTGTGACCCCAACCACTTCCCCGCCGCCATTTCCGGACACTATGCCTTTACCTCTGCCCCCGCCGCTGGGTAGCATGCCCCCTCGTTCACCACTGGAATCTCATCCATGTCTCGCGTCATCCTGCTCTGGAGCGGTGGCAAAGATGCCATGCTGGCCCTCTGTCATGCCCGTCAAGCGGGCCATCAGGTGGTGGCACTGGCCACCTTTGCGCCGCCAGAACCCCGATTTCTCGCTCACCCCTTGCCGCTGGTGCGCCGTCAGGCGGAAGCCCTCGGGCTGCCCCATCTGCTGGTCACCATAGAAGCACCGTTCGATCTCGGTTATGAGCGGGCACTGGCACGGCTCAAGGAGGAGTGGCAACTCGATGGCGTAGTCACCGGCGATATCGACAGCGTGGGGGGCGCACCAAACTGGATCCGCGAACGCTGCCAGCCGCTGGGTCTCACCGTCCATACCCCGCTCTGGCAGCAATCTCGTCAAGCCTTGCTGGCGGATATGCTGGCCCGCGGCATCGTCGCCCACCTCTCCTGCGTCAATACCCGGGTGCTGGCTCCCGAGTGGACTGGACGCACCCTCGATACCGCCACCCTCGTGGAATTGCAACAACTGGCCGAGCGCGAGGGCTTCGATGCCTGCGGCGAGCAGGGGGAGTACCACACCATGGTGACCGATGGCCCGGGCTTTGCCGCCCCACTGCGCCTCGATGGCTGGCAGGTGGCGCGGCAGGATCATCTGGCCTACCTGGCCGAGCCACTGGGGTAACGGCCTCAAACCATCTGGCGCGCTCGTTCAGGGACATGCGCAAAATCGAGATAAAAAAACGGGAGGCAACAGCCTCCCGTTTGGATTTGAGCGGACCAGTTTTGAGCAGGCCATGACGACCCGAACAAGGGATAAACCGGCTTATTTCGCCAGCTTGCCCAGCACCCGCTGCAGCAGGCGGATGAGCGGCTCGATGCTCTCCAGCAGCAGGAACTCCGCTTCCGAGTGGAAACCGCCCCCCATGGGGCCGAAGCCATCCAGCGACGGCACACCTGCGGCGGCGGTGAAGTTGGCATCCGAGCCGCCACCGGCCTCCAGCCAGTTGAAGGGGATCCCCTCCTCCTTGGCTGCCGCCTCTACCAGCGCCATCAGCGCCTCGGTGTCACCGCTCGGGCGCATCGCCGGCTTGAAGCTCTGGCGATCCACCTCGACCCGACAACCCGCGAGGAAGGGGTTGTTGGCCATAAAGGTGAGCCGGTCGTGTACCGCAGCGGCCTCTTCGTTGCTCCAGAAGCGCAAATCCACGATCGCCTCGGCAAAGTCCGGCACCACGTTGACGCCGGTGCCGCCCTGTACCACGCCGACGTTCATGGTGGTGCCCGTGGTCATGTTGACCTGCTCGTTGATGGCCAGCACCCAATGCGCCAGCTCGGTGATGGCAGAGACACCTTCGGTCAGGGCCGAACCGGCGTGGGACGCCTTGCCGTGGAAGGTGATGCGGTACTTGGCATTGCCCTTGCGGGCGCTGATGAGATCCCCGTTGGGACGGGCTGCCTCGGCCACCAGCACGCAGCCACTCTGTTTGGCTTTTTTCACCAGCCAATCCTTAGACCAGGGGGAGCCAATCTCTTCGTCGCAGTTGTAGCAGACCAGCACCTTGAGCTTGGCAAGCAATGCCGGATCCATCTCTTTGAGTGCATACCAGATAGAGAGCAGGCCGCTCTTCATGTCCGAGACGCCGGGGCCAAAGGCTTGATTGCCTTCGATTTTCAGCGGGCGCTTGGCCGCCGTCCCCTCGGGGAAGACGGTATCCATGTGGCCGCACAGCATCACGTCGTAGTGATCGGCACCCGGCGCATTGGTGATCTCGAGGCAGGGGCCGCACTCGGCAGCAAACTGGTGGCGAGTCACCTGCCAGCCGATGGCCTCATATTTCTCGGTCATGATGTCGGCCACTTTCGCTACCCCGGCCGGGGTGCGAGTACCGCAATCGAGGTTGATGAGCGGGGCCAAATCGGCCAGATAGTTATCGAGGGAAAACGGGCTCTTTACAACTGTCATTATCTTCTCCATGCAACAATCAGCGTTGATGGCCGATCGTCTATTGCAACAAAGCGACACAGTGAGAAAAAGGCGGGCAGCCATGCCACCCGCCCGACCGGTAAATTCCAAACACCACTACATAACCCACATCACTACATAAACAGCAGATAGTTGAGGGTCAGCGCCGTCACCAGCGCCCCCGCCATCGGCACGCTGGTGCGTTTGACCACGGTAAAGGGCGATACCTTGGCAATCCCCGCACAGGCGATCAGTACCGCTGCGATGGGGGAGACGGTGCGGCCGATACTGGAAGCGAGCTGCATCGGCAGCAGCATGGTCACCGCAGGTACGCCAAACTTGGCCGCCACCGCCGGTGCCAGGGTCGAGAAACTGAGGAACGCCGCGTTGCCGGAGCCCATGATGACCGCCGCTACCATGATCAGCGCCACCATCACCAGGGTCATCAGACCGCTGCCGATACCGGCATTGCTGGCAGAGTGCAGCAGGGTATCGATGGCGCCGATGGCCTTGAGAGATTCGGCAAACAGCTCGGCACAGACGATGAGCGCCACCACGGGGCCAAACACCTTGCCCATGCCATCGAGGAAGCTCGACAGCCCGGCAAACGCGTTACGCACCGAGCGGCTACGCAGCAGCTCGCACAGCATGCCGATAAAGACCGACAGCAGCATGGCCACCTCCACGCTCATCTTGATGTCGCTCACCAGAAGCTTGGAGAAGGTCATCATCAGCACGAAGGGGATGATCGGCAGCAGGGCATACCAGGTAGGCGCCTGCACGCTCTCGGTGCCCTGTTCGTCCAGCTCGGCATGATCGCCGCGATGGAGCGCAGGATCCCAGCCATCCTTGCGATCGCAGTGACGCTGCCAGAAGAAGTGCAGCACCATGGTCACCAGCAGCATGGGGGCCACCAGCCAGATCTGGTAGTCAACAAAATAGCTGGTCGGATCCATGCCGGATTGACCGGCGGAGAAGATGGCGTTGGTCTGGGTCGGGCCAATTTCAAACGCCTGGGAGGTGGCGATGACACCACAGGCGGAGGCCGGGCTGATGCCGAGGTTGCGCATCACCGGATACATGGTGACCATCAACAGCAGGCCAAGGCCGGTAGCGGAGGTAACGAACAGGGAGACGAATACCGCCACCAGATAACAGATGGAGAGCATCAGGTAGCTGGACTGGATGCCTGCCACCGGTTTGACCGCCACTCGCACCAGCGCCTGGGAGGCCCCGATATGGGACATGTAAGTGGCAAAACCCGCCACCGCCATGATGGTGAGGCCGAGGCCCGCCGCGCGGTAGGAGAAGATCCCCTTGAACACTTCGAACAGGTCGAACAGGGCGAAGCCGGTGCTCTTGTCAGCGGGGAGAATGGGGTGCAGCCCCAGCCAGTAGGCCACCGCAAAAATGGCCATGCCCGCCAGCGCCAGCACCGCCTGCGGGTTGTAATCCTTGATAATGCCGTAAACCACGGCCACCAGAACGAGCAAGACGAATAAAAGTTCCAATATTCACTCCTGATAAATTTATCGAAGAGCGAAATCTAGTGATCTGACCACTGTTTGCCTTTGATCCCTATCAATAAAGGTGCCGTCACCGTGATTCATTAGCATAATATGTCGGCCATGTAACAATTTTTCGTTATTTCAACTGCCGGAAAACCTTTATCACCCCATATCCGGGAATTGTGTGACGCGACTCCCCTCTTTTTTGCGTTGGATCAACATATGACGGCGCCGAACTGGCGAAGATGCGCTTCGACATATAGCGACCATTTCGCGCCGGAGAGAGTTATGACAAGCCAAGCCACCGCAGGTGCTTCGACCTGCGACTACAAGCTGTGGGACATCCTCGTCGAGTCTGCAAAGGAACGCACTACCATTCGTTACTCCAAACTGGCCAAGCAGGCCGGGCTGGAGCAGTGCCAGGATGAACTGCGCACCCTGCTGCAACGCATCCGCATGTACTGCACCGAAAACAACCTGCCGATCCTCTCCGCCATCGTGGTGGACGACGTGGGCAAATACACTGGCCTCTCTTCCAGCCTGCCTGATGCTCCCTGGGAACGGGCCCGGGTCTTTGACCATGAGTGGACCACCCTGCACTGATTGAGGTGCTTGATGATGCCGACCAAAACGCGCCCGCTGGCGCGTTTTGGTTATCTGGCGTTTGCCCCCTTCTCTTTTTCTCCTGCAATAGTCGATCTTCTCCCGCAATACCCAACCCCATCGGGCATGCCAGCCCCACTGCTTCTGACCTTGTGCTCAAAATCGCCGTTCAGGTGTGACCAGTTCCGGTAAAACCCGCGAGCCGGACCATCGGCGTTGCCATGGGATTGCCACAATGCCAGAATCGGGCCCTTGCACTCTGTTGATTCGGATTTTCGGGACGCGGCCCACGGCCAGCGCCCACAAGAGAAGGACTCCCCATGGCCATCACCCTCTATGGCATCAAGAACTGCGACACCATCAAGAAAACCCGCAAGTGGCTGGATGAGGCCGGTATCGACTACCGCTTTCACGACCACCGCGCCGACGGCCTGAACCCGGACGATCTGGACAGCTGGTTGGCAAAACTCGGCTGGGAAGCCCTGCTCAATAGTCGCGGCACCACCTTCCGCGCCCTGCCGGATGAGGCCAAACAGGGGCTCGACACCGCCAAGGCGCGCGCCCTGCTGCTGGAGCACCCGGCCATGATCAAGCGCCCGCTGCTCGACCGTGACGGCGAACTGACTCTGGGTTTCAAGGCTGATCACTATCAATCCCTCTTCTCCCGTTAAGGACAACTAAGGACAACTGATGTCGGATGTCATCGCACTGGCCAAGGATCTGATCCGCCGCCCCTCCGTTACCCCCCTCGATGAAGGGTGCCAGACCCTGATGGCGGAGCGCCTCGCCAAGCTCGGGTTTGTCATCGAGCCCATGGTGTTTGAGGACACCACCAACCTCTGGGCCCGTCGTGGCAGCGAGGGGCCGCTGTTCTGCTTCGCCGGTCACACCGACGTGGTGCCCGCCGGGCCGCTGGACAAATGGCACACCCCGCCGTTCGAGCCGACCATCAAGGATGGCGTGCTCTACGGCCGTGGCGCCGCCGACATGAAGGGCTCGCTGGCTGCCATGGTGGTGGCGGTCGAGCGCTTCGTGGCCGAGCATCCGGATCACACAGGGTCCATCGCCTTTCTCATCACCTCCGATGAGGAGGGGCCCTTTATCAATGGCACCACCCGGGTGATCGACACCCTGGAGGCCCGCAATGAGAAGATCCGCTGGTGCATCGTCGGCGAGCCCTCCTCCACCGCCGTGGTGGGGGATGTGGTGAAGAACGGCCGCCGCGGCTCCATCACCGGCGATCTGCTGGTGCGCGGGGTGCAGGGCCATGTGGCCTATCCCCATCTGGCTGACAACCCCATTCACAAAGCCGCGCCAGCGCTGGCGGAACTCGCTGCCACCGTGTGGGATGAGGGCAACGCCTACTTCCCCCCCACCAGCTTCCAGATCGCCAACATCTCGGCCGGTACCGGCGCCTCCAACGTCATTCCGGGCGAGCTGCAGGTCCAGTTCAACTTCCGCTTCAGCACCGAACTGACCGACCTGGATATCCGCGAGCGGGTCGAAGCGCTGCTGGATAAACATGGCCTCGATTATCAGCTGAGCTGGACCCTCTCCGGCCAGCCGTTCCTCACCGACACCGGCAAACTGCTGGCGGCGGCAGTCTCTGCCATCGAGGCGGTCAATGGCCAGCAGCCAGCCCTGCTCACCACCGGCGGCACCTCGGACGGGCGCTTTATCGCCCCCACCGGCGCCGAGGTGATTGAGCTCGGTCCCGTCAACGCCACCATTCACAAGGTGAACGAGTGCGTGAAGGCGGACGATCTGGATCTGCTGGCGGACATGTACCAAGGGGTGCTCGAGAGATTGCTGGCATGACGCAGGAACAACTGCTGGGGCTCGACGAGAGCCACCTTATTCTGGTGGGGCGCGGCCCCCATCGTCTAACTGCCGCCACCGCGGCGGCCTTCAACGACATGCAGGTGGCGGCCGCCTATGAGGGGTTCAACCTGCAGGCGGCCTCCAGCTGGCGCAGCTTCGAGCGCCAGCTCGCCATCTGGAATGGCAAGTGGCGCGGCGAACGGCCTCTGCTCGATGCCAACAGCCAGCCCATCGATGCCCTGCAACTAAGCGAGGTGGAGCGGCTGCACGCCATCCTGCGCTGGAGCTCCCTGCCCGGCACCAGCCGTCACCACTGGGGGACCGATCTCGATATCTACGACCCGGACTGCCTGCCCGCCGATACCAAACTGGCACTGGAGCCGTGGGAGTATGAAGCCGGGGGCTGGTTTGCAGATCTCAGCGAGTGGCTCAGCGATCATATGAGCGACTTCGGCTTCTTCCTCCCTTATGCCAAGCCGGTCGGGGCAGAGAGCGGGGTCGCCTACGAGCCCTGGCATATCAGCTTCTCGCTGGAGTCCGATGAGCAGCGGCTCGATCCCGCGGCACTGGCGCTTTGTCTGCAACAGGCGGATATTGAAGGCAAGTCGACCATATTGGCCAACCTTGATGAAATTTTGGCCCGTTATGTCACCACCTGTCCTGACGAAAGGAAAATCCCATGAATCTCTGGCTGTGGATAGGGTTGCCGCTGCTGTTCCTGCTCGGGCTGTTTCTCAATGCCATCAAAGACATGAAACGGCTGGAGAAGCAGTTGCCCAACTACAAGGACAAGATCCGCGAAGTGAAGGATGACGAGGACGACTGAATCCCGCCCCCATCCCGTGGGGAGCGCCCTTGTGCTCCCCTCTCCCTCTGCTGTGCCGTTTCGCTTTTCCCCGCCCTCTCCTCCCTGCGCATCCTGAAATCGACGCTCCTTTGACTCCGCTTTCGTTAACCCCGTCACTGTCAGAATATGGCGCGGCCATGCTGAAAAAAGGGATGAAAAATGTAAGAAAGTGCAAATTGATGCACAAATAAGCCACACAAGGGGGGCCTAACTGCATATAATGTGCCTACTTTGCACATTACCAGGAAGGAGTTCGCCCTTGGATGCCGCTACCATCAACAGTTTCTTTTTTGTCGCTGCCCTGTTGGTGGGAGCCAGCGTACTGTTGAGCGCCCTCTCTTCCCGCCTCGGTATTCCCATTCTGGTTATCTTCCTCGCCGTCGGCATGCTGGCCGGTGAGGATGGCCCAGGTGGTATCCACTTCGCTGACTACTCCATCGCCTATCTGGTGGGCAACCTGGCGCTTGCCATCATTCTGCTCGACGGCGGCATGCGCACCCGGGTCTCCTCGTTCCGGGTGGCGCTCTGGCCTGCCCTGTCGCTGGCGACGGTCGGTGTGGCCATCACCACCGGCCTGACGGGGCTTGCCGCCGCCTGGCTGTTTGACCTCAACCTGATGCAGGGGATGCTGATCGGCGCCATCGTCGGCTCCACCGATGCGGCGGCGGTTTTCTCCCTGCTTGGCGGACGCAGCCTCAACGAGCGGGTGAGCGCGACGCTGGAGATAGAGTCAGGCAGCAACGACCCCATGGCGGTGTTTCTCACCGTCACCCTGATCGAGGTGCTCGCCACCGCCCAGCAAGGGCTGGATGGGGGCTTCCTGCTGCTGCAACTGGTCAAGCAGTTTGGACTTGGCGCCGGGATTGGCCTTGGCGGCGGCTGGCTGCTGTGGCGCCTCATCAACACCGCCCGCCTGGCGCCGGGGCTCTATCCACTGCTCACCGTCAGCGGCGGCCTGCTGATCTTCGCCCTCACCACGGCGGTCGGTGGCAGCGGCATTCTCGCCATCTATCTCACTGGTCTCTTGCTCGGTAACCTCGCCCTGCGCAGCCGCAGCACCACATTGTCGGTGCTGGACGGTCTGACCTGGCTCAGCCAAATCGGCATGTTTCTGGTGCTGGGGCTGCTCGCCTCACCCCACAAACTGCTACCCATCGCCCTGCCCGCGCTGGCGCTGGCAATGTGGATGATCCTGTTTGCCCGCCCGGTGTCGGTCTGGATCGGGCTGCTGCCGTTCAAGAACTTCGCCCCCCGCGAGCGCTGGTTTATCTCCTGGGTTGGCCTGCGCGGCGCCGTGCCCATCATTCTGGCAGTCTTCCCCATGATGGCGGGGCTGCCCAACGCCCAGCTCTACTTCAACGTCGCCTTCTTTGTGGTGCTGGTCTCGCTGATTTTGCAGGGCAGCTCGCTACCGCTGGCCTCAAAACTGGCGCGGGTGGAGGTACCGGCACCGCCGTCGCCCATCAACCGCTCCGGGCTCGAAATCGATCTCGACAGCCAGTGGGAGACCTTCGTCTACCAGCTGGGGGAAGAGAAGTGGTGCATCGGCTCGCCACTGCGGGATCTGCAGATGCCCACCGGCACCCGGATCTGCGCCCTGTTTCGAGGCCGCGAGCTGCTCCACCCCTCGGGTAGTACCTGTCTGCAGGCCGATGACATCCTCTGCGTGATCGGTCACGAACGTGACCTCCCCGCCCTCGGCCAGCTCTTTAGCCAGGCGCCGGAGCAAGATCTCGGCCCCCGCTTCTTCGGTGACTTCCTGCTGGAAGCGGCGGCACGACTGGTGGATCTCGCCCCTCTCTACGGGCTGGATGTGAGCGAGGTGGCGGATCAGACACTGGGCGATTTTATTGCCAGTCAGTTGGGCGATAATCTGGTGGTCGGTGACAACATCGAATGGCAGGGCCTGATCTGGACCGTGGCCGAAATGGACGAGAGCGTGCCGAGCAAGATCGGGGTGCGCTTTCAGGAAGAGGACCCGGTCTGACCGACCGTCCCGTATCAAGTCCCCAGCAAGAAGGGAGAGAGTTATGCCATATCAAAGTTTGCTGTCCGGCCCCCTGCCCCCCGCTGCCAATCTGGGGGTGATTGAAGGCTTTTTTGGCAAGGGATGGAGCTGGCAGGCCCGCGCCCGCTACGCCCAGTGGCTGCCACGCCACGGCTACGGTTTCTATATCTATGCACCAAAAGAGGATGGCTATCTGCGCAAGCACTGGGCTCTCCCCTGGCCCGAGCAGCAGTTGGCCGATCTCGCCGAACTGGCGCGCCAGTGCCGCGCCAACGGACTCGCCTTCGGAGTGGGCTTGAGCCCCATGGGGGCGCATCACGACTATAAGCGGCAGCGCCCGGCACTGCTTGAAAAAGTGCGCCTCATCGACGAGATGCTCCAGCCCGATATTCTGGCGGTGCTGTTTGACGATATGAAGGGGGATACCCCGGATCTGGCCGGTCACCAGCTCACCATCGCCCACGATATCGCGGCTCACAGCAAGGCGACCCGCCTCATCTTCTGCCCCAGCTACTACTCGACCGATCCGGTGCTGGAGAAGGTGTTTGGCGCCATGCCTCCCCGCTATCTGGAGGAGCTTGGCGAGCAGCTCGATCGCCGTTTCGAGATATTCTGGACCGGCCCCAAGGTCTGCTCCAGCGAATATCCAGCCAGTCACCTCAAGCAGGTGACCGAACTGCTCGGCCGCAAGCCCTTCCTGTGGGACAACTACCCGGTTAACGATGGCAGCAAGGCGAGCAGCTACCTGCACCTGCGCGCCTTCGAGAACCGCCCCGCCGAGCTGGCGGATCTGCTCGCCGGCCATGCGGTCAACCCGATGAAGCAGGCAGCGCTCTCCGCCCTGCCCCTCGCTACCCTGCCGATGAGCTACCGACTCGGCAAGCAGTACGACCCCGACAAGGCGCTGCATGCCGCCCTCAACGCCACCTGCGGCCCGCAGATCTCGGCGATGATCGAGGCCGACCTGCCGCTGTTTCAGGATCTAGGGCTGACACAGCTCACCTCCGATCAGATTGCCGCCCTCAAGGCGCGCTATCTGCCGTTTCGTGACCAATCCTGCGTAGACGAAATCGTGCGCTGGCTGGACGGGGAGTATGTGTTCGATCCCGACTGCCTGACCGATTAAACCGCCCCTGCGGGGGCAGAAAGGAGGTTGTATGGATGCACACCTGCTTTACCAGAATCTAGCGGTGATCGCCGCCTTCTTGCTGGTCTACAGCCTGATCGCGGGGCGCTTTGAATCAAAGCTGGTCAACGGCCCCCTGCTCTTTCTGCTGACCGGCTGGCTGCTGGGGCCGGGCGGGCTGGAGCTGCTCTCCCTCTCTATCGACAGCGCCGGCATCAAGCTGCTGGCCGAGCTGACGCTGGTTATCGTGCTATTCAACGATGCCGCCAACACCAACTGGCAGGTATTGCTGGCCAACCGCCAGCTCCCCATCCGGCTGCTGCTGATTGGCCTGCCCCTCACCCTGCTTTGTGGCGCCCTGTTTGGCCACTGGATCTTCCCCGACCTGCCACTGCTGGAGATGGCGATCCTCTCCACCATTCTTGCCCCCACCGATGCGGCGCTCGGCAAGGCGGTGGTAAGCAACCCCGCGGTGCCGGCACCGGTGCGTGAAGGGCTTAATCAGGAGAGCGGCCTCAACGACGGCATCTGCGTACCGGTGCTGCTTCTGCTGCTGGCCCTTATCGCCCCCACCGAGCAGCACGCAGGCACCGCCACGCTGGCTATCACCCTGATGCTGGAGGAGATCGGCATTGGCCTGCTGGTCGCCTTTGTGCAGACCAGCCTCACCATCCGGCTACTGAAAATCTCCTATCTCAACGGCTGGCAACTGCCGCTCTGGCGCCAGCTCACCATGCCGGGGCTGGCCCTGCTCTGCTTTGCGCTGGCACAGACTCTCGGGGGGAGCGGCTTTATCGCCGCCTTTGTCGGCGGCCTCTTTATCGGCCACCGCCTCGGCGAACACAAGCACGCCTATATGGACAGCTGCGAAGGCTACGGCGACCTGCTCTCCGTGGTGATCTGGATGGTGTTTGGCGCGACCCTGATGCCCATTCTGCCGGAGCTGCTGCACTGGCAATACTGGCTCTATGCCATTGCCAGCCTCACCCTGCTGCGGATGGTGCCGGTTTGGCTGAGCCTCATCGGTACCGGCCTCAAGCCGGAGCTCAAGCTCTTTATCGGCTGGTTCGGGCCGCGGGGCCTTGCCAGCATCGTCTTTGCGGTAATGGTGCTGCAAAACGAGCCCTCCCTGATTGGCCAGCGCCCCATCATCGCCACCGTGCTCTGCACCATCATATTGAGCGTCATCCTGCACGGCCTCACCGCCAACCCCTGGGTCGAGCGTTTCAAGCCTCGCTGAGCCACCCGGCGCCCATTAAAAATGCCACCGACCGGTGGCATTTTTCTTGTCTGGTGCGGGTCACTGAAAGCTCTTACCCGAGCGCCAGCCAGACTCCCACCCCCAGCATCAGAGTACCGGCGATGCGGTTCATCAAGGTGACGTTGCCGCTCTTGGCGAGGAAGTGGCGCAGAGTGCGGCCACCGCTTGCGTAGAGCAGCAGGCAGGAGAACTCGATGACCAGGATCAGCGCCACCAGCGCGCTGATCTGCGGCGCCATCGCCTTGTCGGCAGAGATAAAGGGGGGCAGCAAGGAGATCATGAAGGCCCACCCCTTGGGATTGGCGATGGCGGTGACAAAGCCCTGCAGAGCCAGCCCCATGGCGCTGGTCTGCTGACCGGCCGAGAGATCCGCCGGAATGGCCATCTTCCCCTTGGCCTGCCACATCTGGATGCCAAGCCACACCAGATAGGCGCCCCCCACATATTTGAAGGCGGCGAAGATCCCCGGATAGTTGAGCATGATGGCAGCAACCCCGATCACCGACAGCACCGAGACCAGCCCGACCCCGATCAGCTCCCCCCACATCATATGCAGGGTACGGCGCACCCCCAGGCTCATCCCCAGGGTCATCGACAGGGTCATGCACATGCCGGGGGTCACCGAGACAAAGAAAAAGGTCGGGATAAACAGAGCCAGAATGGCCGGATCGATCCAGCTGGACACAACACACCTCCATATGACGAGAGCGGGAAATCACGAAAACGGGACAGGATTGACACAACCCAGCCAGTTGTACCACATATTCAGGGGATAAAGCGCTCAATCATGCCTAAATGGCTCCTTTCTCACAAGAAAAAACCTTTTCTTCAGCACATTTCAGCAATAAAAGCCTGTGACAGCTCCTGACGTGCATGTGTAAGATATCGGCTCCTCCAATTCCGGATTAGAGCCACTTATGTCATTGAATAATCTATCAATACGTGTTCAGGTCTTGATACCTTTGCTGCTGGCCAGCCTGCTGATGATGGTGATGATCGCCATCAGCAAACAGGGTTTGGATGAAGCCATCAATGACATAGATGAGACGACCCAGAGCGTGGTCCAGCACAAGGACGATATTGCCAAACTGATCCACGCCACCTATCGGCTACGCACCAGCGCCATCTATGGCCTCTACGATGCCAAGCTGTTTGCCGCCCTGCCCGCAAACCTCAACAGCGCCGAGCAGGAGATCAACGCCATCCTCGGCCGTCTGGTGCTCCCCGGTGCCGAGCAGGATAACCGTCAGGTCGCTGCCGCCCTGCAGGCCTACCTCAGCCATACCCGCAGCAACATGCTGCCGCTGCTGGCGCAAAAACATCAGGGTGGCGGCGATCCGGTCGCCTACGAGGCGGCTCGCCTCCATTTCCGCGAGCTGGGTGAACAGCTGATCAAGCAGATCGACAGCATGTCCGCCCACATCAACCAGCTGATCCAGCAAGAGCTGGCCGAAGAGCAGGCCCACTACGACGCCACCCTGCTGCGTACCCTGCTGCTCACCGCCGGTACCCTGCTGGCGGCGCTGATCTGCGGCTGGGTCCTCTCTGGGCGCATCGTCAGCCCCATCGGTCAGTTGCAAGAGGTGATGCACGCCGTGGCGCAAGGGCGCTTCAACGTGCGCGCCAAAGCGGAGGGCAACAACGAACTGACCCGTCTGGCCAAAGATATCAACCTCACCCTTACCCAGCTCGGCAACACCATCGAGAACCTGACCGGGATCAGCAACAGCGTCGCCTCCGCAGCCACCGAGCTGGCCGCCGTGATGACCCAGTCCGAGGCCAATGCAAAGCAGCAGCACAGCGAGATCGAACAGGTCGCCTCCGCCGTGACCGAACTCTCCAGCACCGCTGACAACGTCAACCACAACGCCGCCATCGCCGATGAGCTGGCGCGGGATGCCAATGGCCGGGTCGAACAGGGGCTCGCCCTCTTTACCGAAAGCATCGCCGCCAACAGCCGGATGGCGGGCAGTCTGGAAGATGCCGCCGCCATCGTGGCTCAGCTCAAATCCCAGTCCGAGCAGATCGGCAAGGTAATTGAAGTGATCCAAGGGATCTCCGAGCAGACCAACCTGCTGGCGCTCAATGCCGCCATCGAAGCTGCCCGTGCCGGTGAAACGGGTCGTGGCTTTGCGGTGGTGGCCGACGAGGTAAGAATGCTGGCGGCCCGTACCCAGGACTCCACCAAGGAGATCCAGGCCATCATCGAGCGGCTGCAGAGCCAGTCCCAATCCGCCAACAACGGCGTACAGGAGACTCTGGAGATCCTCAGCCATAACCAGCGCTTGTCCGCTCAGGTGCAGGATCTGCTAAGCGGCATTACCGGTGCCGTGCGCCAGATCAACGACGCCAACGCCCAGGTCGCCACCGCCGCCGAGGAGCAGTCCTGCGTTACCGCCGACATCAACCGCAACATCACCAATATTCACGAGATCGTGAGCCAGAGCTCCGCCGGCATCAGCCAGAGCGCCAGTGCCAGCAACGAGCTCTCCCAGCTCGCCGAGCAGCAACGCAAGCAGCTGGCCCAATTCCAGCTGTAAGCGCACAAAGTGAACCAGACAAAAAGGCCCGCAAGGGCCTTTCTTGTTGATGAAGCAATGGCTTTGTCTCTGTTTTAAACGCCATTTTTTGGCCGTTGGTGCCATAAGGGGCTGGGCTGACCTGTCAAATATCGGTATGGTAGAGGCACGTTACTCCCCCTACGTGAGCACACCATGAGCCTGAGATTCAAGAAACCCGCTTTTATCGCCCTGGGGCTCATTGCCCTCGTTTCCGCCACCTGGCTCGACTACTACCTGCCGGAGCACACCATCGCTACCATTACCGGGGTGGAGGTGAAGCGCACCGACAAGGATGGCCCCATCAGCCAGAAGAACCCGGCTGACGGCCCGACTACCGACGTCTATTACATCTACACCGAGCGCCCCGGCGAGAAGATCCGGGTGTTCCGCAATGAAGATACCGAGTGGGGCTGGCCCTTCTACTTCAAGTTCAACGCCGCCGACGTACAGGCCAAGGCCAAGTCGATGGAGTTTGAAAAACGGCTCGCCATCATCACCTCCTACGGCTGGCGCATCAACATGTTCTCCATGTTCCCCAACGTCACCAAGATTGAGAGCACCGAGCCTGACGCCTCCACCTGGAGCTTCTTCCGCTGGTTCTGGTTCGGCCTCTGGGCACTGGTGATGGGCAAAGCCGCCATCGCAACCTGGCGCTACTTCGATCGTCTCGAGGACGAGCTATGAGTGAGCCGAGCAAGACCCGCACCAGCTTCTACCGCCGCCTCTACGTGGCCTGGCTGATCAGCCAGGGCACGGATACGGTGCCCGCCATCATGGAGGCGACCGGCATGCCGCGCCGCACCGCGCAAGATACCCTGACAGCGCTGGCCGAGCTCGATATCAGTTGCGCCTTCGAGCAGACCGAGGGGGCTCGCCACCTGCAGGGGCACTACCGCATCAGCGACTGGGGGCCCATCAATCCGGCATGGATCAAGGCTCAACTGCCGCTTATCAAGGAGACGCTGAGCTACCCCTGATCCGGGCGCTGGGCAACAATAAAAAAGAGGGGCCAGCCGGCAAGGCTGGCCCCTCTTTTTTCAGGCCGATGGCGTGACAGGTCGCCCTACTCGGGCATGGCCGAATCCTCAAGCTCCCCGTCGGACTCGCCGCGGGTGCAGTCGATGATGGAACGCTTGGGGTTGTTGGGATCGCGCAGCAGCAGGGGCGCCAACCCCTCGTCATGCTTCTGCTCGTCGCCAAACTCGCTGCCGTAGGCGTTGTGGGTCAACCGGCGGGCATTGGCGATGGGAGTATCGACAAAGAGAGCGTGCACTTCGAAGCTTGAGGCTGGCACGATAAAACCGACCACCGGCAGGCCGTGCAGCTCCTCGTGCACCTTGTACCAGGCAAAGCCGTCACTCACCTTGTAGGGGGTATAGTTGGCCAGTTGTAGATTGGCGGGCCTGCCCGTCTCATCCACATAGAGATCGGTAAATTCACAGGTCGCCAGCCCCTGCCACATCCGCTCGAATGGCGTCGCACAGCCTGTCAGTTGCAACCCGGCCAGCAGCACCAAGCCTCTCTTCCACATTCCCCGCCCCTTCTTGCAAAAATGAACCGGCGCTCAGTCAAACGCCCGCAGCCGCGTCACCAGCAGATCGATAAAGCCCGGACGATCCAGCCCCAACAATACCAGCGCATTGGCTGGCTTGCCGGTCAGACCATAACGATCCACCACCGTCATCCCCACGGAATGCACCCCGCTGGTCTCGATATCGACCCGGCACTCAACCCCGTGGAACAGCTCGGGAGCCAGCAACCAGGCAATGGTACAGGGGTCGTGGAGCGGTGCACCAGCAAATCCCCACTTGGGATCCCGATGGTAGATCATGAAAAAGTCGAGCAGCCCGGCCACACACTGGGCTACCGGGTTGGTGATGGCGCGCACCCGCTCGATATCCTCATCCATCACCTGCGCCTCATGGGTCACATCAAGGCCGCACATGGTGATGGGAATGCCCGACTTGAACACCATATCGGCCGCTTCCGGGTCCACATAAATATTGAATTCCGCCGCAGGCGTCCAGTTGCCAGCCCCTGCGGCGCCCCCCATCAGCACGATGCGAGCAATCCTGGGTTTGAGCTCGGGATGTGCCGCCAGCAGCAGGGCGATATTGGTCAGCGGGCCGGTCGGTACCAGAGTCACGGGCTCCGGGCTCTCGCGCAGACATCTGGCCATTAGCTCGATCCCCGTCATGGCCTGCGGTGCAAAGGCGGGATCCGGCAGTTTGGGGCCATCGAGACCCGATTCGCCGTGAACGTTGTCGGCGATGATAAGCTCCCGGGCCAGCGGTTTCGGCGCCCCGGCCGCCACCGGAATATCGTCGCGTCCCAGCAAGGTGAGGATGCGCAGGGCATTGTTGAGGGTCTTGTCCGGCGTCTGGTTGCCCGCGCTGGTGGTAACCGCCAGCACCTTCAGTTCAGGGCTGGCCAGCGCCAGAATGAGGGCGATGGCGTCGTCGTGGCCGGGATCACAATCGAGAATAACGGGCTGTGCCATGGGATGAGTCCTTACAACATAACAGGGAGCCATACCTTAACAAGCAAGCCTCGGATGAACTCGGGAAGGGGTCACAAAACGGGGCCTTATTGCTGACCTGGGCGGTTTGCACGGCACGCCACCTCGCTCAACACGGCTCACTATCAAAAGTTTGCCTGGCGTCATGCCGTTCATTTTCCGAGGCAGCGCACCGCCCATTCGCCCGGCCGCGCCGGTTCGGGTATGATCGCCCCCCGTTTCCAGCCTGTGCCACCTATGTCCGTTATCGTCGACACCTTTATTGCCCCGCCCTGCAATGCCGCCATCGAGATCCTGTTCGAAGATGAGCATCTGTTGCTCATCAACAAGCCGAGCGGCCTGCTGAGTCTGTCGGGCAAGAATCCGCAAAACCTCGACTCGGTTCACTATCGCTTGGTGCAGGATTTCCCCGGCTGCACCCTGGTGCATCGCCTCGATTTTGGCACCTCAGGCATCATGGTGGTGGCCAGAAACAAGGCCATCAATGCCCTGCTCTGCCAGCAGTTCAGTCAGCGGGCGGTGAGCAAGGCCTACAGCGCCCTGCTGTGCGGTCATCTGATTGACGACGAAGGAGTTATCGACGCTCCTATCGCCAAGGATCCAGCGATCTTTCCGCTGATGAAGATCTGCGCCGCCAGCGGCAAGCCCGCCCGCTCCCGCTATCAAGTGATTGAGCGGCTGGAGTTGCAGATGCAGGGACAGACCGTGCCACTGACTCGGGTAAGGCTGGTGCCGGAGACCGGCCGCACCCATCAGCTGCGCATCCACAGTCAGCTTCTGGGCCACCCCATCCTCGGCTGCGATCTCTATGGCGGCCTGCTGCAACCCGGCTGCGAACAGGCGCCGCGGCTGATGCTGCATGCCAGCGAGCTGGATTTTGCTCATCCGGTGAGCGGCGAGCCGATGCAGATCCGCTGTGCCGCGCCTTTTTAGGGGCAATAGGTAGAGGCAGCCCGCAGAGACAACTAGCGCGAGTGCGGCGGGATCAGTGAAAGGCGTGACGAGAGAGGAAAGGCGGTAAACGGCGGATAAAGATAGGGGCCGCGCTTTCGCGACGGCCCCCACCCCCCACTCGGTACTCTTTGTTACAAAGAGGGCTATCAGATCAGCTTGCGGGCAGCGCCCAGTACGATCTTGATGGCATCAGATTCGGTTTTCGCCATGGTCTCGGCGTTCGGGATTTCCTGCTGGGTACGGTTGACGATAACGCCAGCCACCATACCGGCACGCAGGCCCTGGCTGGAGCACATGGTCAGCAGGGTTGCGGACTCCATCTCATAGTTCAGCACGCCCATGGCTTGCCACTCTTTCATGGAACCCTGGAAACGGCTCACTACGCGGCCGGATACGGTGTCGTAACGCTCCTGACCCGGGTAGAAGGTGTCAGAGGAGGCAGTCACACCGATGTGCAGCTTGGAGCCCATCTCTTTGGCGGTGTTCACCAGCGCAGTGGTGCAGTCGAAGTCGGCAACAGCCGGGAACTCCATCGGAGCAAAGTGCAGGCTGGCACCGTCGAGGCGCACGGAACCGGTGGTCACGATCACGTCACCCACGTTCAGGTGCGGCTGGATGGCGCCAGTGGTACCGATACGCAGGAAGGTGCGGATACCCAGCTGGGCCAGCTCTTCTACCGCGATGGAGGTGGACGGGCCACCGATACCGGTAGAGCAGATGATCACGGCCTTGCCGTCCATCTCGCCGCGCCAGGTAGTGAATTCACGATGGCTAGCCAGGTGCACCGGGTTATCCAACAGCTCTGCGATACGCTTCACGCGCTCGGGGTCACCGGGGACGATCGCCAGGGTGGCGCCTTGCAGATCCGCTTTCTTCAAACCCAAGTGAAATACATCAGACATATTGGACTCCTGGTTGCCCCCTGCCAGCATGGTCAGGGCACAAGTTAAGATGATTCTTTATGATACTTTCAAGCCTTTACCCCCCTCTTCGGGGAGGCGCCAACTATGGTCGAAAGCGCTTTCCAATTCCTTGAAGCGCCTCACACTTCCACGCATTGACAGTGATAAACATTGCGCAAAACGTTTGCTAACTCAATGAAATAATTGACAAACGTTTTTCTGCAAATCGAGTCAGATGCGGGAAGGTCAAGCCTGGTTCAGCGCTTAATTAACGACTCGTGATCGACCCCGTAAAGTTGTAAACAAGATGCTTTTGTATCCCTTTCTAGATGGTAGCCTAGCTCTCAACTACCACTTAATGGCTAACTATAGGAAGTCCATCATGGCTACATTCAAGTTCTATATTCCCGCTATCAACCTGATGGGTGCCGGCTGCCTGCAAGAGGCTGCCACCGATATCAAGGGTTACGGCTACCGCAAGGCGCTGATCGTCACAGACAAAATTCTCAACCAGATCGGCGTGGTCGCCAAGCTCACCACCCTGCTGGCTGAACATGGCATTGAAAGCGCAGTTTTCGATGAGACCAAACCCAACCCCACTACCAGCAACGTTGAAGCGGGTCTGGCCATGATCAAGGCCAACGGCTGCGATTGCGTCATCTCGCTGGGTGGCGGCTCGCCCCACGACTGCGCCAAGGGCATCGCGCTGGTGGCGGCCAACGGTGGCAGCATCAAGGATTACGAAGGGGTGGATCGCTCCGCCAAGCCGCAACTGCCGCTTATCGCCATCAACACCACCGCCGGTACCGCCTCCGAGATGACCCGCTTCTGCATCATCACCGACGAAGCGCGCCATGTGAAAATGGCCATCATCGACAAGCATGTTACCCCGCTGATGTCGGTCAACGACCCCGAGCTGATGCTGGCCAAGCCAGCCGGTCTCACCGCCGCCACCGGTATGGATGCCCTGACCCACGCCATCGAAGCCTATGTCTCCACCATCGCCACCCCGGTAACCGATGCCAGCGCCGTGATGGCCATCGAGCTGATTGCCAAGCACCTGCGCACCGCCGTTCACCACGGCGATGACCTGCATGCCCGCGAGCAGATGGCCTACGCCCAGTTCCTGGCCGGCATGGCCTTCAACAACGCAAGCCTGGGCTATGTGCACGCCATGGCCCACCAGCTGGGCGGTTTCTATGACCTGCCCCACGGCGTCTGCAACGCCGTGCTGCTGCCCCACGTTCAGGCATTCAACGCCCAGGTGAGCGCGGCTCGTCTGAAGGATGTGGCCCGCTACATGGGTGTTGACGTGAGCGCCATGAGCGACGAGCAGGGCGCCGCCGCAGCCATTGCCGCCATCAAGCAGTTGGCGCTGGATGTGAAGATCCCGGCAGGTCTGGAGCAGCTCGGCGTCAAGGCCGATGACTTCGATACCCTGGCCAGCAACGCCCTGAAAGATGCCTGCGGCTTCACCAACCCGAAACAGGCGAGCCACGAAGAGATCGTCGCCATCTTCCGCGCCGCCATGTAACGGCTGCCGGATTGCCAGAAAGGGTCGCAGTGCGGCCCTTTTTATTGGCTGATGGATCAATGGCTTTTTACTTCCGTGGAGGGAGTCGGTATGATTTGCCGAGCCAAAAAAGACTGTATGGATGATCTGAACTCGTTATGCGGATGAAACACCTGATTGCCGCGGCCCTGACCGCCCTCACCCTCTCCGGTTGCAGCCTGGTCTATCGTATCGATATTCCCCAAGGCAACTATGTGGAACAAAAACAGGTCGACAAACTGCGCCAGGGGATGACCCGCGAGCAGGTCAGCTATGTACTGGGAACCCCCATGCTGCGTGACGGCTTTGACCCCAACACCTGGTACTACCTCTATGAATTCCAGCCGGGCCACGGCGACAAGGAGCGCAAAGAGCTCACCGTCACCTTCGCCAATGACAGGCTGACCACAGTGACGGGTGACTTCCCGCTGCCAGCAGCCTTCAATACCCCGCTCTGATATCCCGCAAAACCGGCCTCGCGCCGGTTTTGTTTTATCCAGCCCCGCGTAATTCATCCTGCCCGACAACACTGAGTCATTCCTCCCCATTGCAGCTGCTCGCAAATTGCCTGATGCTGATGAGCAGCCACCATGGCATCAACATTATCGAACGACACAGGGAGAATCCCCATGAGCCGGATCCTGATTGCCGGAGCCAGCGGCCTGATCGGTCGCGAACTGGTGCAGCAACTGCCTGCCGAACATGAACTGACCCTGCTCTGTCGCAAGCCGGGCAAGGAGGCGCACCACTGGCTACCGGTCAATTTTGATGATCTGGCCAGCGTCACCCTCTCCCGCCCGGTGGATATCGCCTTCTGTGCCCTCGGCACCACCCGCAAGGAAGCAGGCTCTGCCGAGGCATTTCGCCGGGTCGATCTCGACTATGTGGTCGCCTTTGCCGATCTGGCCCGCAGGCACGGTTGTCAACGGCTCATCGTGGTCTCAAGCATGGGGGCCAGTGCATCGTCCCCGGCTCTCTATCCGCGTACCAAGGGGGAGATGGAGCAGGCCCTGCTGGCCCAATCCTGGCCACGGCTCGCCATCGTGCGGCCCGCTATGCTGCTCGGAGATCGCCAGCCACCGCGCCTCTCCGAGCAGATCTTTCAGACCATCTATCCGCTGTTTCGGCCGCTGCTGGTGGGCAAGCTCGCCCGCTGGCGCGCCATCGAGGCCCGTCAGGTGGCCCGCGCCATGATCGCCCTCTCGAAACTGCCCGCTGGGTGCGAGATTGTCGAAAACGAGCAACTGCTGGCTCTCTGAACCCGACCTTCCCCACTACTTAAGCTCTATGCCGTAAAAACAGCAGGGCAAGCCAATTGGCTTGCCCTTTGTCTATCTGTTGGCGTGATACACCCCAACCATCTCTTGCCACCATTGACCGCGCTCGGCAGTCAGGGCAACCGCCATCAACCGCGAATATGGTCGATAAAGGCGTCGATCTGCTCGCGAGTGCAGGCAGGATTCATAAAGACCGCCTTCTCCCCGGCGATGTAGGAGTATTTGCCGCGGGCATCGTAGTCAGAGTGGGCCACCGCCTCCACCCAGTTGGTGTAGAGCCCCACCTTGCCGCGCCCCTTGAACAGGCTGCGGTGGTAGTCAGTGTTGCGCTGCAACCGCGCCTTGTAGGCAGGGTCGCTGGAGCGGGCCAGCTCGAAGGCGAATTCGGCCTCCGGATCGCTCACCCACTCGGGGTTGTAGATCTTGAAGCCGACGCTCGGCCCCTGATTCTCCTGCGCCACCAGCTTGACGTTGCCAAGCTGACTCAGGCGATAGCGGAAGTAGTTGGCATTTTGCAGGCAGTGGGCCAGCACGGTGCGATACCCCTCGACCCCCATGTAGTTGAGCGCCGCATAGGCACCGAACAGACCGCTCGCGCCGCGGGAGCACTCGATGGTGGATTGCAGGTGGGTCTGGCCCTGAATGTCCCGCTCGAAGTAGGAGAAGTTCTCCGGGTCATTCTCCATCGCCTTGAGGTCATCCTGCTCCTTGATCATCACCAGACTGGAGGTGTAGGGCACATAGCCCCACTTCTGGAAATCGACGGTGAAGGAGTCGGCATATTTCAGCTCGGCAAAGCGCGCCACGTTGCGCTCGATCCCCGCCAGAGTGGCGCTGTTGATGGCGAGCGGGTTGGCGGCAAAGTCGTAACCCAGGAAGAAAATCATCGACCAGCCGATGGCGGCGTCGACGTGGATATGGGGCTTGACCGCCACCTCGAACTGCTCGCAGAGGCGATTGCGCAGCTCGAACACGGGTTTCACCTGATCCACCCCGAACGTGTCGGTGGTGCCCATGGTGAGCATGATGGTGGGCACCACGTGTTTCAGGGCAAAACAGGCGGTCAGGGTGCGCTCGAGGTGGTCGAGATCGATGTCATTGTTCTCCCCCACCTGAATGCGGATAGTCTTGTTCTCGATATCGACCCCGAGCAGGGAGAGGTTGGTGATGTTGGAGTAGTGACCGCCCTGGGAGTTGATGATGCGGTAATCCTGATAGTGGCCTAGCCCCTTGTGCTTGGCCTCCGGCAAGGTTTTGCGAATGCCGAGCAGGTAGCCGTAGAGGTTACAGAAGGTCCCCCCCTGGGTGAAGATGCCGGTGGCCCGCTCGGGGTCATAGCCTGCCAGCAGCGCAATCTGGCGCACCACCTTCTTTTCCAGCTCCTCGGCGACCCCGGCGTATTCGGAGTAGACCAGATTGGGGTTGGCCAGAATGCCCAGCTGGGCACCGTAGATGGCGGGATCCGCCGACATGGTGATGACGTTCTCGACGCTGGAGGGGTTCTCCCAATCCTTCGATAGAGCAGCGGCAAACAGCAACTCGGCCATCGGCTCGCCCGGGGTGCGCATGGTGGCGGGCACCGGCATGGTCTCGCAGAGATCGGCCAGGCGGGCACGGCCATCAGGCCAGGCATTCAAACGGGCATCGGGGGCCAGGCCACGGGCCCGAAATTCGTTGAGGGTGGCAAATCCGGGTTCGCGAAAAACGGGCCAGAGATCGGGATTGCGCGAGAAAAAGTTGGCTTTGACGGTGGCGAAACGGGCGGAGAAATCGGGGTGGACGGCATTGACGCTTTCGTCTTGCAGATAAACTAAGTCACTCATTTTTATACCATTAGTACAGCAAATGTGCGGCCGTTATACCCCTGTACCAGCGGGGCCAACAGTGACAATATCTAATGGCCTACCCTACTTTTTGTCATGTATCAGCCATGACAAGGGCTGGCAAAAAGGCGCCTTTGAGGCGCCTCTTTATATTTCGTGATCTTGCTCCCATCCTGGCTGACAGAGTCCTTACTACCAGACCGCCATCAGTGCTGCGCTCCCCTCAACGCAGGGAGGCCAACAGCCACTCGGCAAACTCCGCCAGCTCGCTCTGCTGCTGCGGAAAGGCCGCCAGCCAGGGCTGCAGGCGCGCGGCGACAGCGTCCGGTCGATAGCAGCAACCCGCCAGTTCGGCCGCCAGCAGATCAAACGGGGCCGGCTCCAGAGTATCGCTAAAGAGTTGCGCCCGGGTGATGACCCCTTTCTCCACATCAAAGTGCAACTCAACCCCACCCCAGCTGAACCGCTCCTCCAGCAGATGGCTGAACGCCGGAGCATGGCCATAGTTCCACTCCCAGCTGCGCTGGCGGGCGAAGGTCTCGGCAAAGCCCGGCAGATCCGGCATCTGCTCCGGGGAGATATGCTCGGGCTCAACTCGCGCACCGTAATGGTGGAAGAAGGCCTCGACCAACGCCTCACTCACCTGTTGGTGATCGATGCCCGGCAGCAGTTCGCACAGATTGGCCACCCGGCTGCGCACCGAGGTGATCCCCTTGGCCGCCAGCTTCTTGGGGTCGGGGTTGAGGTAGTTGGAAAGGCGGCCGAGATCGGCATCCAGCAGCAGGGTGCCGTGGTGAAAACCGCGATCCAGAGTCTCCCGATAGGCCGACCCCGATACCTTGCGCTCCCCGTCCGGGGTGGCCACCAGCAGATCGTTGCGACCAGAGGCAAACGCCTCGATCCCCAATCGCTTGAGCCCGTCCAGCACGATGGCGGTGGAGACGCTCTTGTCATACGCCGGCTTGCCCGCCATGAAGGTGAAGCAGCTGTTGCCAAGGTCGTGGAACACGGCGCCGCCACCGCTGCTGCGACGCGCCAGGGTCACCCCGTCCTCTTCCATCCGGCGGGTATTGCACTCCTTCCACGGATTCTGGGCACGGCCAATCACCACGGTATTGGCATTGCGCCAGAGGAACAGCACCCGCTGGCCGGGGTCCATCTGGCGGAAGATGCACTCCTCAACGGCCAGATTGAACAGGGGATCGTGAGAGTCGGAGACAAGCAGACGCAAGCGGGACATAAAAAGACCTTATCCGGAACTGGGGGCAACATGATAACACTGACGGGGTACCATCACTGAGCAGTCGCACATTAACCGGTGCGCAGCAGCCGCGATACATTTGCGTCACACCTGACCGCCCCCTAAAAGTATCTATTGATATAACGACACAGCTTGACGTGCAACCACGGAAAAAATGCAGTTTAGCCACAATGATAACGATAAAGACGGGAAAAAGTGGCTAGAATGCGACCACTTCGATAGGCCATATGACTCTCTTATTGGTCACATAACTTGCAAAAAAACGGCATGTATCCATCCCGTGTGATGAACGACACAAAAATGACTTTCCAACCCCCCTATACCCTATTGCAAACGCCTTTTCTCCCCTTGCAGGTGACACAAAATTGCTTGAATCTAGCCTAGACATCGCTCCCGAGAGAAACGTTGTATGACGGAGAACGCAGCCCCCCGCCAGCCCCTCAGCTGGTTTATGCCAATGCTGGTCAGTATGGTCATCGCGACCCTGACCTCTCCCCCCGTGCGAGCCGGCGAGCAGGTCATCGTCCAGTTGCCGTGGCAACACCAGTTCCAGTTTGCCGGTTACTACGCGGCCATCGCCAAAGGGTTTTATCGGGAGGCCGGTCTGCATGTCACCCTGCGCGAAGCGGACTCCCGCACCGATGTGGTCAGCGAGGTGATCTCGGGAAAGGCCCATTTTGGCATCAGCGGCAGTGATCTGCTGCTGGATCGGGCTGCCGGTCGTCCGGTGGTGGTGCTCGCCGCCCTGCTGCAGCACTCGCCGCTGGTTCTGCTCACGCTGGATCGGCCAGATATTCGCAACCCAGCCGATCTGGCCAACAAGCGACTGATGCTGGAACCTGGCTCCAACGAGCTGCTGACCTACCTTTCTCACCAGACCCGCAGCCGCGACTGGGTCACCCTCCCATACAAACAGGGGATACAGGCACTGCTGGCGGGCAAGGTGGATGCCATCAGCGCCTACAGCACTACCGAGCCCTTCTATCTGCAGCAAAGAGGCATCCCCTATCGGGTCTTCAGCCCGCGCACCATCGACTTCGACTTCTACGGCGACAACCTGTTTACCTCCGAGCGGGAGCTGATCACACGACAGGATCGGGTCTACGCCTTCCAGCAGGCCAGCCTCAAGGGGTGGCGCTATGCGATGGACCACCCCGAAGAGATGATCAACCTGATCATGGAGCAGTACCCGACCGGGGCTGGCCGTGAACAGCTGGAGTTCGAGGCGCGCGAAACCAGAGAGCTGATGCAGCCAGATCTTATCGAACCTGGCTACATGCAGCAGGAGCGCTGGCTGCAGATCGCCAAAACCTATCTGGAGGCGGGCATGCTCACGGTATTGCCCAACCTCGACCGCTTTATCTACGACCCGGCGCAGGAGCGGCTGCGCCAGCAACGGCAACTGCTCGACAAGAGCGTGGCGGTGGCCATGCTTATCACCTTTACCCTGATGACCCTGCTCGGCATCTTCTTGCACCTCTATCTGCGCCTGCGCCAAGAGGCGCGGGATCGCCAGCGGCTGACCCGTGAATTGGCCCAGAGCGAGCAGCACTATCGCTTCGTGGCGGAGAACAGCGCCGATGTGATCTGGACCATGGATGCAGCCAGCTTGCGCTTTCGCTATGTCAGCCCGGCCATCACTCCTCTAAGCGGCTACGAGGCCCCCGAGCTGTTTGCCCTGCCCCTCAAACAGCTGCTGCCGGATGCCTCAAGGCAGCTGCTGCGTGAGGAGATCTCCGCCACCCTGGAGGCCTGGCAGCGGGGGGAACATGACCAGACCCGCCGGGTCATTCGCACCCAGTTGCGCCACAAGGATGGCCATCTGGTGGCGACCGAGACCATCACCACCCTCCATGGCAACCACAACGCCCAGCCGGAGGCGATCCTCGGGGTCACCCGGGATATCACCGAGCGGGCAGCGCGAGAGGAGATGATGCGCCGCCTCGCCTTCTACGACCCCCTCACCGGGCTGCCCAATCGCCGCTTGCTGCAGCAACGGCTCAAGGAGCTGATGGAGCAGGAGACGCCCCGTCCGCTGGCATTGATGTTTATCGACCTCGATCACTTCAAGCCGATCAACGACACCTTCGGCCATGAAACCGGGGATATTCTGCTCAATATGGTGGCCGAGCGGATGAGCCACTGCGTGCGCAAACAGGATCTGGTGGCACGGCTGGGGGGCGACGAGTTCGTGATTTTGCTGCCGGAGAGTGGCGACGAAGTGCTGGCGGTGGCCGACAAGCTGCACCAGCAGCTGCGTCATCCGTTCCAGCTGGAGGGGCAGGAGTTGCTCATCTCCAGCAGTATCGGGCTGGCGCTCTATCCCGAGCACGGGGAGGATGCCAAAACCCTGATGCACCACGCCGATCAGGCCATGTATCAGGCAAAGAATCGCGGCCGCGGCCGGGTCTGCCTCTATACCGAGGGCCTTGATCCCGAGCAGGGCGCCCTGCTGTGGCAACCCGGCCACGAGTGCGGTCACCCGCGCATCGATGCCGAGCATCGCCAGCTCTTCGTATTGACCAACCGGCTGCTGGAGCGGATGAAAGATCAGCACGAGGATCCGGCCCCGTTTCTGGAGAGTCTGGAGAGCCTGTTCGACATGGCACGTCACCACTTCGCCTTTGAAGAGCAGATGCTGGCGGAGATCGACTATCAGGAACTCGTCAGCCACCGTCAGGATCACCAGCGCCTGCTCAACAAAGCAGGCCAACTGCTGCACGCTGCCAAAGCGGGGACGCTGGGCAACGACGAGCTGCTCAACTTCATCATTCAGGAGCTGGTAGTCGGCCACATGAGTCAGGCGGATCGCCGCTACTTCCCCCTGTTCAGATCTGAGCGCAGCCTGTCGGTTGCAGAGGGGGTCGCCTAGTCCCCCTCTGCTAAGACCCGAGCGTAATGCGCCTCTTGCTGAAAGGGCGACCTAGTCACCGCGCAGGGCCACCACGGGGTCGAGACTCACTGCTCGTAGCGCAGGTGCGACCCCGGCCAGCAGACCCACCAGGGCGCTGCAACCGAGCGCCAGCAGCAGATAGAGAGGATGGAGGGTGAGCGGCAAGCCAGCCGCCAGCAGGGTGAGCAGCAGCTTGAGCCCGCCGAGCAGGGCCAACCCCATGGCCCCGCCCAGCAGCGCCAACACCACGGCTTCGAGCAGGAACAACAATAGCATGCGCCGCCGTGGGCAACCCAACGCCATCAGCACGCCCACTTCAGGGATCCGCTCCTGCTGGGCGATACTCATGATGCTGAAGATGCCGACCGCCCCGATCAGTAGCGAGATAATGCCGAGCCCGCCAACCGCCAGCTTGATGATGGAGAGTATCTTGTCGAGGCTGGTCAGCATGTCCTGCTGGGAGGTGAGGGTGAAATCCTCAGCGCCGTGGCGGGCGATCAGCACCCGCCGGATCTGGGCGGTGATGTCGGCTTCTGCCTGCCCGGCGCGATAGATGACGTCGATCTCCTGCAACCCCTCCTTGTTGAACAGCGCCTGGGCGTGAGCGGCGGGCAGATAGATCATGTCGTCCAGATCAAAGCCGAGAAATTGCCCCTTGGGGGCCAGCACCCCGGCCACCCGAAAACGGCGATCACCGGCGCGCAGCAGGTTCCCCGGTGCATCGCCACCGGGGAACAGCTCCGCCGCCACCTTGGCACCCAGCACCGCATAGGCGCGGGGCATGGCACTGTCATCCGCAGGCAGAAAACGCCCCTGCACCAGGGTGAGCCGCCAGCCTGAGAGCGCCGCCGGGCCGGTGCCCAGAATAGCGGTGCTGCGGGTGAGCCCGCGGCTGCGCACCTCCCCCTGCCCCTGCACCACAGGGAGCGCCGCCTCTACCCCTGCCAATCTGGCGAGGGCATCGGCATCCTCCAGCAGCAGGGGACGGCTGCTGGAGAGGATGCCGGGCGGGCCGCCTGCGGTTTCGGTCTTGCCCGGGGTCACGGCGATCAACCGGGTGCCAAATTGGGAGAAGCTGTCGAGCAGATAGAGCCTGAGTCCCTCGCCGATACCAGTGAGCAGGGTCACCGAGGCGATCCCGATGGCAATACCCAGTGCCGACAGCAGGTTGCGGCTGCGCCCCGCCAGCAAGGCGCGCCAGAGCCAGAAAAGCAGATCAGCGGCGCGCATCAGCCACCGCTCCACTGCCCGCTGCGCAGGCTGCTGACCGGATCTTGCCGTGCCGCCCGGGAGGCGGGCAGCCAGCTAAAAAACAGCCCGGTCAGCAGGGCCGCCGGTATGGTGCAGAAAGTAGCGAGCAGAGGGACCGCCGCCGGAAATCCGGGCCAAATCACTCCGGCGAGGCTAACCAGGGCATAGCCCAACATAGTGCCAAACAGCGCGCCACTGCCGCTCAGCAACAGCGCCTCCCACAAAAACAGCTGGCGGATCTGGCGACTGTCGGCCCCCAGCGCCTTGAGCAGGCCGATCTCGCCGGTGCGCTGGCGGGTGCTGATCAGCGCCAGATTCATCATCATGATGCCGGAGACCAGCAGGCTGATGGCACCGATACCGGCAACGGCCAGGGTAAGGGTAGAGAGAATGGTGGAGAAGGTGGCCAGCATGGCGTCACGGCGCACCACGGTCACATCGAGCACCCCGTGGCGCGCCTGCATCAGCTGCTCCAGTCGCTTGACCAGCGGCGGCACCGCTTGCCCCGCCAGCGGCTGGATCAGCAGCCGAAACAGCCCCTCGGTGTTGAATAGCCGCATGGCGCTACCGACCGGGATCAGCGCGGCCTCGGCCATATCCATCCCCAGATTGCTGCTCTGGCTGGTGAAGACCCCCACCACCCGAAAGCGGCGATTGTCAAAACGCAGCCACTGTCCGACCGGATCGGCCTGACCGAACAGTTCACGGGCCACCTTGGCCCCGAGCAGAACGGCCGGGCGATCCTCTGCGGCATCCCCCGGTAGCCAGCGGCCGGAGAGCAGCTCCAGCCCGTGGGTATCGCGTAGCCCGTTGCTGCTGCCAAGCAGCATAGTCTGGCGCAGCCGCGCCCCCTGCTTGGCCTCGGCAAAGCCCATCACCAGCGGCACCAGCCGCACGTTTGGCTGGTGCTGGCCAAGGTAGTGCATGTCATCGAGGGTGATCTGCCGCAGACTGTTGCCGGTGACCGGCGGCAGCCCGCCGGTGGTCTCCTTGCGGCCGGGGAACATCACCAGCAGATCCTTGCCAAGGGAGCTGAACTGGTCGGCCACATAGAGCCTCGCCCCCTCCCCCAGCGCGGTGAGCAGCAGCACCGAGGTAACGCTCAGACTCACCGCCAGGATCAAGACCAGCGCCCGTGAACGCTGACGCAATAACGCCACGGCGGCAAAGCGGATCACATCGGGCCGCCGCATTCAGCCACCCCCGCTATCAATGTTGATGCGGCCATCGTTCATCAGGATCCGCCTGCCCGCACGCTCACCGAGGCGCGGATCGTGGGTCACCACCACCAGCGTGATCCCCTGCTCCCGGTTGAGCCCCTCCAGCAGGGTAATCACCTCCTCCCCTGAGCGGGAGTCGAGATTGCCGGTGGGCTCGTCGGCCAGGATCAGCCGCGGCGCCATTGCCATGGCCCGGGCGATGGCTACCCGCTGACGCTGACCGCCGGAGAGCTCGGCAGGGCGGTGTCCGGCACGATTATCCAGCCCCAGCTCCCCCAGCAACTGCTGACTGCGGCGATGGCGCTCGGCGGGGGCAATCCCGCACAGCATTAGCGGCAGCTCGACGTTTTCACGGGCGGTGAGGCGGGAGATAAGGTGAAACGACTGGAACACGAAGCCGATGCGATGGCCGCGCAACTGGGCCAGCGCCGGCTCTGACAGGGTGGCGGTATCCTCCCCTCCCAGCCAGTAGCGCCCCTCGTCTGGCCGATCCAGCAGCCCCAACACATTGAGCAGGGTCGATTTGCCGGAGCCCGAGGGGCCCATCACCGCCAGATACTCCCCCTCGGCAACCCGCAGAGAGACGCGATCGAGGGCGGCCACCTCGCTCCCCCCCAGAGTGAAACGACGGCTGACGGCATCAAGGCGAATGAGATCACTCATCCGGCTGCTCCGTGGCGGCGCTGAAAGGGCCCTCCCCGACAATCTGTCCGGGCTGGGCTGCCAGCCGATCACCGGCAGCGAGCCCCTCGGCCACCTCAATCCAGTTCCAGTTCTCCACGCCCCAACGGGGCACCACCCGCACCAGCTTATCCCCTTCCAGCCGCAGCACGCTGCCATCGTCGGCCCGGCTGCTGGCCGCTACCCGCAGCACATCGGTGGCGCGGGTCACCTCGACCTCAAGGTCAGCGCTGTAGCCAATAAGCAGGGGGACATCGGTGGGCAGGGCAGTGAGCGCCGCCTCCACCTCCACGGTGCGGGCCTGCTTCTCCAGCTCCTTCACATAGGGGGCGATGCGGGTGACGGTGGCGGCAAAATCGCGCCCGGGCATGGCATCGAGCAGTACCCGGGCAGACTGGCCCACCTTGAGGCGGGCGGCATCCACCTCATCGATGGGGGCTGAGACATACAGACAGTTATCGTCGATAAGATCGATCACCGGAGGCATGGCCACTCCGGGCGGGGAGGGAGTCATGTATTCGCCCAACTTGCTGTTGACCTCCGCCACCACTCCGGCAAACGGCGCCAGCAAGCGACGCTCGCTCAAGCGAGCCTCCACCTGGGCGACCTGCGCCTCGTCAACCCGCTCCTGCTGGCGGGATGCCTGACAGACATAGCGGCGGGTATCGGCCAGATTCTGGGCCTGCTCGGCGAGGGTGCGAGAGGTGAGGTTTTTGGCCAGCAAAGTGGCCAGCCGATTGGCCTCCCGCTCGTAGTAGGCCGCCTCGCTGCAACGCTCCTCGCGCTGGGTCTTGCCAAGGGCCTGCTGGGCACGGGCACGGGCGAGATCGGCGTGAATATCGTCACTCCAGAGGGTCAGCAGCAGATCTCCCCGGGCTACCCGCTCCCCGGCCTTGACGGCGATCTGCTCCACCACACCGCCACCGGGCAGACTGAGTCCGGCCCGCTGACACGACTTGATGGTGCCGGCCCGGGTGTTGACCACAGTGACCAGCACATCCCCCCGCCCGACCTCAGCCAGCCTGATCGGCGTCGGCTGCGGTCGCCACCACCATGCCACAGCAGCAGCCGCTACCACAGCGCCACTTCCCCACCACAACCAACCTCTCTTCATCGCGCATCCTTTCGCTAGTGACTCCCGTCATGAGCGTCGGGAGAGCAGGGCATAATAGAGCAAGGGTATCACCACCAGGGTGAGCAAAGTGGAGACCAGGATCCCGAAAATCAGGCTGATGGCCAGTCCGTTGAAGATGGGATCATCGAGGATAAACAGGGCTCCGATCATCGCCGCCAACGCCGTCAGCATGATGGGTTTGGCCCGCACCTGCGCCGCTTCGATCACCGCCTGCTCGAACGCCACTCCGGCGCTGCGCTGCTGCTCGATAAAGTCCACCAGCAGGATGCTGTTGCGTACGATGATCCCGGCCAGGGCGATCATCCCGATCATCGAGGTAGCGGTAAACTGGGCTCCCAGCAGGGCGTGGCCCGGCATCACCCCTATGATGGTGAGCGGAATGGGAGCCATGATGATGAGTGGCACCAGATAGGAGCGGAACTGGGCCACCACCAGCAGGTAGATGAGGATCATTCCCACTCCGTAGGCAATCCCCATGTCGCGGAAGGTCTCGTAGGTGATCTTCCACTCCCCGTCCCACAACAGCGCCACCTCCCCCAGCTTGTCGGGCTGCTGCACGTAATACTGGGGCAGATCGATGTCGGCACCGGCGGCAAACATGCCGTAGAGCGGGCTGTCGGTATGGCCACCCATGTCGGCCACCACCATCACCATGGGCTGCATGTTCTTGTGCATGATATAGCTGGGGGCCACCTCATCACGGCGACTCACCAGCTCGGAGACCCGCACCAACTGGCCGCTCTGGCTGCGCACCTTGAGGGCCAGTACGCCCGCCAGATCCCGTTTGTCACCGGGAGCCAGTTCGATGCGGATCGGCACCGGATACTTGGCGCCGTGACCCTGCAGCCAGCTGGCATCCTGATAACCCACCCCGCCATTGAGGGTGTTCACCAGATCCCCGAGATCGACCCCGAGCAGGGCCGCCTTGCTGCGATCCACCACCAGCCGCCACTTGGGCTGCGGGTCGGTCAGATAGATATCCACATCCACCAGATCCGCCGTGGCCACAAAACGGGCCTGTACGGCGCGAGCGGCCGCTTCGCGGGCGGCCTGAGTCGGGCCATAGATCTCGGCAACGATGGGAGACCAGACCGGCGGGCCGGGCGGCACCTCAACGACTTTCAGGTTGCCCCCTGCCGCACTGGCGATGGCCTGCAGCTGTGCCCGAACCGACTGGGCAATCTGATGACTGCTGCGATCCCGCTCATGCTTGTCCACCAGATTGACCTGAATATCCCCCACGTTGGCGCCGCTGCGGATAAAGTAGTGGCGCACCAGCCCGTTGAAATTGATGGGGGCGGCGGTGCCGGCGTAGATCTGGTAATCCTTCACCTCCTCCACCTTGGCAAGCTCCCGCCCGACCGCCAGCAGGGTGCGCTCGGTCTGCTCCAGGGTCGCCCCCTCCGGCATATCGAGCACCAGCTGAAATTCCGACTTGTTGTCAAAGGGGAGCATCTTGAGCACCACCCACTGCACCACCGGCATGGCGGTGGCGGCCCCGACCAGCAGCAACACCACCAGCCAGAGCTTGCGTCTGGCACGCTTGGCGCCATCACCAATCAGGAAAGGGGTCATCAGCCGGTGAAAGAGACCAGCCTTGGCCTCGCCGTGGGCACCGTGCACCTCGCCCTTGAGCAAATGGCTCGCCAGCCAGGGGGAGAAGATAAAGGCCACCAGCAGGGAGATGAGCATCCCCATGCTGGCATTGATGGGAATGGGGCTCATGTAAGGGCCCATCAGCCCGCTGACAAAGGCCATCGGCAGCAGGGCCGCGATGACGGTCAGGGTCGCCAGTATGGTCGGCCCCCCCACCTCGTCTACCGCCCCCGGAATAAGCTCCTTGAGCGACCCCTTGCCCAAACCGCGATGGCGGTGGATGTTCTCCACCACCACGATGGCGTCATCCACCAGAATGCCGATGGAGAAGATCAGCGCAAACAGCGACACCCGGTTGAGGGTAAAGCCCCAGGCCCAGCTGGCGAAGAGAGTCAGCGCCAGGGTGATGACGATGGCAACGCCAACTACCAACGCCTCGCGCCAACCCATGCTCACCAGTACCAGCAGCACCACCGCCGTGGTGGCAAAAATCAGCTTGCCGAGCAGGGTGTTGGATTTGGTCTCGGCGGTAACGCCGTAGTCCCGGGTCACCGTCACCTCGACCCCGGCAGGGATCAGTCGGTTCTGCAAACTTTCGACCCGCACCTCCACCCGCTTGGCCACATCGACCGCATTCTGGCCCGGCTGCTTGCCGATGGCCAGGGTCACCGCCGGATAACTGGCCTGTCCCAGCCCCATCCAGCTGCGCTTGGTCGGGGTATCCTGACCCAGAGAGACCCTGGCCACATCCCCCAGATAGACCGGCTTGCCGTCGTGCAGCCCCACTACCAGTTCTCTAGCCTCCTGCTCACTTTGCAGGAACTGCCCCACCTGCACTTTAATCTCACTGTTGTTCTGCTCGATAGCCTGTGTCGTGCCTACCTGATTGGCGGCCGCCAGTCGCTGGCTCAGTTCGCCCCAGCTGATGCCGTGGGCGCTGAGGGCCGCCGGATCCGGCATCACCCGCAACACGGCACTCTGGCTGCCCAGCGTGTAAATATCGCGGGTACCGGGAATGCGCTTGAGTTCGGTCTCCAGCTCATGGGCGACCCGGGTCAGCTCGGGAGCCCCCAGTTGCTTGCTCCCCTCTTTGCTCCATAAGGTCAAACTGACGATAGGGACATCATCGATCCCCCGGGGTTTTACCAGTGGCTGACCGACCCCGATCCCCTGTGGCAGCCAATCGCGGTTGGACTCGAGCTGGTTGTTGAGATCGACGATGGCCTGCTCGCGGCTCACCCCTACCTTGAACACCACCACCAGCAGGGCGCCATCGGGTTGGGAAAAAGAGTAGAGGGTATCAATGCCCTTTATCTGGGAGACCACCTGCTCGGCAGGGGTGGTAACGAGAGAGGCCACTTCAGCCGGGCTGGCTCCCGGGAAGGGAATATAGACATCGGCGAAGGTGACATCGATCTGCGGCTCCTCCTCCTTGGGGGTCACCAGCACTGCAAACAGACCGAGCAACAGCCCCACCAGCGCCAGCAGCGGCGTGATGGCCGAGCCCTGAAACAGCGCAGCCAGCCGACCGGCAGGCCCCAGCCTCTCCTTGTTGCCGTTCAGCTCGCTACTCATGGGCCACCTCCTGCTGCTGCGCCCAGGCATCGGGGGCCAACTTGTCACCGGCTTGCAGGCCGGCCAGGATCTCGCACTGTCCCTCGACGCAATGGCCGACCCGCACCGGCGTCAGGGCCCAGCCAGCGGGCTGCTGCAGATAGACGCCATTGAATTCCCCTTGCCGCAGCAGGGCGCGATCCGGCACCTGCAACACCTGACGTTCACCCTGCTTGAGCTGCACCTTGAGCCACATGCCGGGCAATACCCCGGCGGTTTGCGGCGGCAAGTCGAGGCGCAACCTGAAGGCGTGGCTCTGGCTGTCGGCATAATTGAAGCGGGTCAGTTTGACCGGGGTAACAAGCTTGCCATCCGGCAGCAGCACCTGCACATCCGCAGGCTCACGAGCCAGCGTCAGGGCGGATTGGGGCAACTCCACCTCCACCCGCAAGGTGTCGAGAGAGAAGCCGGAGAGCAGCGGGGTACCGGGGGCGACAGTCTCCCCCAACTCCACCAGCCGTTTGGTCACTACCCCTGCATAGGGAGCCAGAATGCGGGTATAACCGTAGGCCTCGCGGGCTTGAGTGAGAGCCGCATCGGCAGCGTTCACCTCGGCGCGGGCGGCGCGATCCGTCGCCTGGGCATTATCGAGCTGGGCGCGGGTGATCACCCCCTTGGCAATCAGCGCCTGAAAGCGGGCGAGCTGGCGCTCGGCTTCCACTTGCTGGGCCTGCGCCCGCGCCAGCCGCGCCTCGGCCCCCGTGACGGCGGCAAACTGCTCTTTGCCGCTGATCTCCAGCAGCGGTTGCCCCGCCTGCACCTGATCGTTCACATCCACCAGCATGCGGGAGACCCGGCCGCTGGTCTGGGCCGCCACCGTCCCCTGATTGATGGCACTGACGGTGCCATCCAGCGTCAGCCAGTCGGTCACCGGCTGTGGCACCACTGTCAACAAGGGCTCTGGCTCTCCGTCCGCGGCAAAGGCCCGGGGGGATGTCATGGCCTGCGATGTCATCACCAACAAGGTGATCCCCAGCAACCGGATCTTTTCCATCATTACTCTCCTTCCCTGGCGTAATCTGTCACTTCACGGGATCAGGCGGTATGGGACTGGCGCACCTTATCCACTCCCCGAGCTGGCGCCTTGGTCAGCACCCTGGCCAGCCCTCTGTCAAACAGCAAGATCCCGGCCACCATGGCCGCTATAAACAACATTATCATGGGCTGCCCGCTGGAAATGAGACTCAGAGCAGGCCCTGGGCAGATACCGACCAATCCCCAGCCGATACCAAACAGCGCGGCCCCGCCGATCAGCCTGCGCTCCAGCTGAGGGGCTGGTACGGCGGCGATGGGCTCCCCCAGCACACTCTGGCGACGGGGTTTCACCAGCAGAAAATAACCCGGCATAAAGACCAGCAGGGCGCCCCCCATCACGAAGGCAAGGCTGGGATCCCAGGCCCCGGCTAGATCGAGAAAACCGGTGACCCGGGCGGGATCCATCATGCCGGAGATGGCCATCCCCAGTCCGAACAACACACCCGCAAACAAACTTGTCAGCAACTTCATGGCGATCAGCCCCTTACAGCAGATGATGAGTGACGAAGACGGTGATAAAGCCTGCCGCCATAAAGGTGAGGGTGGCGACGATGGAGCGCAGGGAGAGCCGCCCCATGCCACAGATGCCGTGGCCGCTGGTGCAGCCATTGCCAAGACGGGTACCGACCCCGACCAGCAGACCGGCCAGTAGCACAACGGGCCAGCCGGGCAGCGTGGTGAATGCGGGCATGCGGGCCCAACCCAGAGTCAGCGCCAACCAGGCGCCCGCCCCGAGCCCCAGCAGAAATAGCACCCGCCACGGCGCACGGTGTTGCAGCGCACCGGCCAGAATGCCGCTGATCCCGGCCACCCGGCCGTTGAACAACATCAGGATCAGGGCCGACAGCCCCGCCAGCATGCCGCCGCCCAAAGAGAGCAGCCATTGGCTTTCCATCATCAAGATTCCTTATTTTCCGAGTGACAAAAATGGGTTTGCAGCGCCCCCAACACATCGGCGGCCGCCTCGCTCACCAGCGAGTAGTAGATCTGCTGGGAGACCTTGCGCGAACGGATAAGGCCGTAGCGCTTCAATACCGAAAGTTGCTGGGAGAAGGCCGACTGCCCAAGTTGGCTATGGGCCAGCAGCTCCCCGACCCCCTTCTCCCCCTCCACCAGCTGGCAGAGCACCATCAGGCGTTCGGGATGAGCCAACGCCTTGAGCAGGGAGGCGGCGGCTGTCGCATGTCTGTTCATCTCGTCGAATTGGCTCATAAGAGTAAATTAGCAATTGCTGATATTTGTTCTATTGTATAAAACAACACTAAATTAGCAACATCTAAAGTAGATGAGGAGAAAGACCATGACTGTAGATAACGGAGTCAGAATCGTCGCGGGTTGCATGTTGCTGCTCTCGCTGATCCTTACCAGCTGGGTTCATCCGGGCTTTGTCTGGTTGAGTGCCTTTGTCGGGGTCAACCTGATCCAGAGCGCATTCACCGGTTTCTGTCCGGCCGCCATGCTCCTCAAGCGCCTGGGGCTGAAGTAACAGGTCGCGCAAGACAGGGGCGGTCCTGCTAGCGGGGCGTCATCGCGCGGCGATGGCTATCGTCGCTCCCTGATGCTTATGGAGGTAGCCAGTCGGCCCCGTTATTGACAAACTTGTATCTAAATGTTGCTGGAAGGTCGATAAGGCTTTACCTCACCGCTCTGGATGAGTACCATTTTGCCGTTCTTAACACAGCGGAGACCATCAGTGGGCAACTCATCAAGTGACAGTTGTAGACCGACCCTCATCGTCGGTACCAAGGTCGCGAGCTAGCCGCAGGTCTTTCTCTGCCGCAACTCGCAACCCTGCGAGAAGCGGAAATCCACTCCCCTCTTCTCCCTTTTTACACTTGACGTCTGGCAACCAGAGGCCAATCGCCACGGTCGCCATGCCTGCATAGTTTCTGCTTCCCACAAGGAGGCTGCTATGCGTTTTATCTCAATCAAACCGGCTGCGGATCGCGCGGTCGCAACAGGTTCTGTTGCTACCCAGGCTCACCCCCTGTTGAGCCGGCTCGGCCGTGGCATGCTGCCACGCTGGCTGGGCGGCAAACAGCGTCAGCACCACTACCGGCTGCAGATCCGCTGTGAGGATCGCGCCGATATGGAGCAGGTGCTGGATATGGTGAACCACACGTTGCAACCGGCCGGGCTGCAACCGATGCAATCAATGAAGCCGGGTCGCGGCGGCGGGCGTGAGCTGGTGCTCAACCTGCAGTGCACCCCGCCCCAGCGACGCTATCTGGTGCAGTTCGTTCATCAGGTCGGATTAGCACATCCGGTACGCTGGCAACTGCGCCCGCGCATCGACTGCGCTCCCGAACTCAACTGACCGCACACCTGCGTTAACCACTGTGAAAGGGGCCAGCCACGCTGGCCCCGCTTGTTGCGTCCTCTCCGAGCGTCAGGGCATCTGATGATGCTCGCGCCCCGGGACGCCGCGTTTTTGTTTTTCTGCTGGCCATCCGCGCAATCATCTCCTGATCCATCCGCCTCCCGGCGTTTCATCATGGATTGCGCCAAGCCAGCGCTTATCAGAAGGAGTACGCCATGAAGATGTGGCAACAAATTGACATGATCTCCCTGCTCGACACCCTGGCCAGCCTGTTGCTCGCCTTTGTGCTTGGCAGTCTGGTCGGGCTGGAGCGCCAATACCGCCAACGTACCGCGGGCCTGCGCACCAACGTGCTGGTCGCCGTGGGGGCCGCCCTGTTCGTCAGTCTGGCCCAGCGCATCTATGACCTGCACGGCGGCAACTACAACGTGGTCCATGTGGTGGCCTATATCGTCTCCGGCATCGGCTTTCTCGGCGCTGGCGTCATCATGCGCGAATCGGGCAATATCCGCGGCATCAACACCGCCGCCACTCTCTGGGGAGTGGCCGCCGTCGGCGCCGCCTGTGGTGCAGGACTGGCCATGGAGGCAATTCTGGGCGCCCTGTTCGTGCTGGCCGCCAACACTCTGCTGCGACCGCTGGTCAATCAGATCAACCGTCGCCCGGTGGACAATCTGGATACCGAAGTGACCTACAAGGTGACGGCCCTGACCCCGCGCGAGCATCAAAAAGAGGTGCTGCACTGGCTGGAAGAGATGCTGGAGCAGGCCAACTACCCCTTGAGCGAACTCGATATCGAGCCGTTTGGCGCGGGGGATCTGGAGATCTCGGCGGTGCTGCTGGCTACCTCCATCGATGGCGACGAGCTGGATGCCCTGATGCAAAAGCTGGCCATCCACCCTCATATCAAGCAGGTGTTCTGGCGCACCAGTACCACCGATTGAGCCGTTGGTCAGAGGAACGAACCATCCGCCCGCAGCAAAAAGCCCCGCCAGCAATGGCGGGGCTTTCTCATATGGGATGGGCGAAGAGTGGCTAGCGGCGGCTGCGCCAGCGCACCCTGGGGGTGATCACCTGGGCAGTCTGCGCCGGGGGATTGCCCGCAATCAGTTGCTGCATCAGCTCGAAAGCGGCGAGAGCCAGCGCCGGACAATCCTGCGCCACCGAGTCGATGCGCATGGGAATGCAGTCGAGCAGGTCATGATCATCGAAGGTACACAGGCGCATCCCTGTCTCCATCAGCCCCGCCTCATTGAGGTAGCGCAGTACCCCTTCCAGCAGTGTAAAAGAGGCGGTAAAGAGCCCCCTGGGAGGCGCTCCCAGCTCGGCCACCAGCTCGGCCATCAGCTGATAACCGGAGCTCGGCTGATAGTCGCGATGACGCACCCGGGCTACATCGGCTTCAAAACCGGCGCGATGGAGCCCCAGCTCATAGCCCGCCAGCCGGTGACGACTGGGGGAGAGATCCAGCAGGCCGCCGAAGTAGTAGATCTCCTCGCCGCACTCGCTGGCCATGTCCCGCACCAGCTCGGCGGTGGCCTTGCAGGCATCGGAGATCACCATGGGCAGGCGCGACTCGCCAATATGGCGGTCGAGCTGCACCACCGGCAGGCGGTCGTGAATGCGGGCATAGATGTCATCGCTGTGGCCGCTGGAGGCGACAATCAGCCCATCCACCTGGCGGCTGATGAGGTTATCCACCACCCGCTGCTCGAGGGCGGGATCATCCTCGGAGCAGGCGATCAGCAGCTGGATGCCCGCCTCCCGGCAGTGCGCCTCGAGGGCACGGGCAATGCGGGCAAAACCGAAGTTGGTGAGATCGGGGATCACCAGCCCCCAGGTGTAGCTGCGGGTCTCTCGCAGGGAGCGGGCATGAAAGCTCGGCAGGTAGTGACACTCCTCCGCCACCGCCTGAATGCGCTTGCGGGTATCGTCGGCAATCCGGTACTCCGCACTCTTCCCGTTGAGCACCAGACTGGCGGTCGCCTTGGACACCCCCGCCAGTTCGGCGATCTGGGCAATCGTGATCCGTTTCTTCTTCTCCACCTGGCCTCCCGGCTGACTAGAACCGGGCTATTGTACTAAGCACGCCGACAGCGGCCAGTGATTGAGGCAAATTTTGCAGCCATCATCGCCGTTACCTGATGAAAGTTGCGGCTTCTCCCCGGGGAAGTAGCGCGCCGACAGGGTGTGGCGACCCTCATCGATGAAACACTCCAGACTGGAGCGATCGCACAGCACGGTGATCCGCCCGCCAGCCCATGGGCTGCTGCGAGTCTCCCACGCCCCGCTCTGCCAGTTCTGGCGCCGCAAGGTGATGCGCCCCGGCTGCCACACCAGCTCGGCCACGGCGCCGAACCAGAGACTCCCCTCACCGCAGAGCCCCATATCGAGCCAGGCCGAGTCGATGGCCAGCCCCGGAAACTCGCCAAGCGTCCCCTCGAAGCGGGTCTGCTCTCCCTTCAATGCCGCCAGCTCCGCCACCGGCCGCTGGCAGAGCCACTCATCCTGCCAGAACAGCTCCCGCGGGCAGCTCATCTGGTGGATCCAGCCATAGGGGATGGTGGGCTGGCTCATCTCGTTCGCCTCCGGCAGACCCAGCCAGCCAAACAGCAAGCGCCGACCCTGGCTATCCAGAGTGGTCTGGGGGGCATAGAACTCAAAGCCCCGGTCCAGCTCGTGGAAAGCCCCGTGCTCGAAGCGCTCGCCGTCGAAATCTCCCGCCAGCCAGCCGCACTGGTAGAGGTTGCGATAATCCTCGCCCACCGGGGCAATCCCCTGCGGGCAGCTGATCAGCACATGGCGATCGACCAGCGGGAAGAGATCCGGGCACTCCCACATATAGCCAAACTCACCCAGCCCCCCTCGCCCGCTACCGGCGATGGGACCCACCCACTGCCAGCTTTGCAGGGTTTCGCCGCGATAGAGCAGCACTTCCCCCTTGTCGCCCAGAGTGCGAGCCCCCAGCACCATCAGCCACTGCTGGCCGTCGTGCCACACCTTGGGATCGCGCACATGGCCGCTGTAGCCTGCGGGCAGATCCAGCACAGGCCCCAGCTTGGCAAAACCGGCCTCACCGTCGGCGCGGGCCAGACACTGATAAGCGGTACGACTGCCATCCGGGTATTTGACATTGCCGGTGTAGATAAGAGTCAGGCGCCCCTGCTCGTCGCTCACCGCCGAGCCCGAATAGCAGCCGTGGCTCTCATAGGCTTCGGTGGGCAACAGCGCCACCGGCTCGTGCTGCCAATGCAGCAGATCGGTGGAGGTGACATGGCCCCAGCCCTTGTTGCGGTGCTCGCAGCCGAGCGGATTCCACTGGTAGAAGAGGTGGTAGCGCCCGTCGTGCTCGATAAAACCGTTGGGATCGTTAAGCAGCCCCACCGGGGCTGCCAGATGCCAGCGGGGCCGATGGGGATCGGCCGCCGCCTTGAGCTGTCCGGCCAGCAGCGACCGGACAATCTGGTTGAGAAGATCGCTTTCCTTCATCACTCCACCTTGTACTTGAGCAGGTAGGAAGCGGCGAAAGCGGCGCCAAAGGCGATCACCAGCCCGATGATGTAATGAATAAGGCTCATGGGCTGGACGATGGCCATGCCGGGAATACCGGTCAGCCCCACCGCCGTCATCCCCACCTTGGCCGCCACCACGTAGGCACCGCCGCAGGCCCCGCCAAACAGACCGGCGAGGAAGGGTTTGATGTAACGCAGGTTCACCCCGAAGATCGCCGCTTCCGTGATACCCAGCAGGCAGGACATGGCAGCCGGCACGGTAATCGCCTTGATCTTCACGTCGCGGGTCTTGAAGTAGACCGCGAGGCAAGCCCCACCCTGTGCCACGTTGGCCATGGCCCAGATGGGCAGCAGGAAGTTGACGCCAATTTGCGGATTGGCCAGCAATCCCGCCTCGATGGCGTGGAAGCTGTGATGGATGCCAGTGATGACGATAAGCGAGTAAGTGCCGCCAAACACCAGCCCCGCCAACCAGCCTGCCTGCTCATAGAGGGCACTCAGACCGAACGAGATGCCATCCCCCAGCACCCGCCCCGCCGGGCCGATAAAGAGCAGTGCCACGAAACCGGTGATGATGACGGTCAAAAACGGGGTGAGGATCAGATCCAGCGCATCCGGAATGCGCTTGCGCAGCTGTTTCTCCAGATGGGACATAAACCAGACCGCCAAGAGCACCGGGAAGACGGTGCCCTGATAGCCGATCATGGCGACATCGAGCCCGAAGAAATCCATGGTCTTGAAGCCACCGGCCACGCCCCAGGCGTTGGTCAGCGCCGGGTGGGTGAGGATGCCGCCAAGGGTCGCCCCGAGGTACGGATTGCCGCCAAACTCACGTGCTGCCGTAAAGCCGATGAGGATCGGCAGTATGATAAAGGCCGCCGAGCTGAACATGTCGAGCATCACAAACAGGGCACTGTCGGCATTGACCCAACCGTAGGTGCGCACCATGCCGAGCAGCCCCATCAGCAGACCTGAGGCGACGATGGCCGGAATGATCGGCACGAAGATGTTGGAGAGAGTTCGCGCCAACCGCTGGGCCACGTTGAGCTTGGCCACCGCCATGTCGGTCAGCTCCGCCTTGCTGGCGGTGCCGGTACCGGTCAGCGCCACGAACTCCGCATAGACCTTGTTGACCAGACCGGTGCCGAAGATCACCTGAATTTGGCCCGCGTTGCTAAAGCACCCCTTGACCCCCTCCAGCTTGTCGATGGCGGCCTTGTTTACCTTGCTGTCATCGGCCAGCACCAACCGCAGCCGGGTGGCGCAGTGGGCTGCGCTGACGATATTCTCCTTGCCCCCGAGCAGGGGCACCAGATCCTTGGCTATCGCACTGATATTCATATTCTTCCTCTTATGACCCGCCACGCTGGCGGGCCCTTGTCACATGAGAGTAGGGGCTGTCGAGCCGAGCTTCTAGCCTCAGCTCAACAGCCGCTTGCGCTTGATCGCAAAAAGGCATCCAGTTCGGAGCGGGTCGGCAGCGCCGTCATCGCCCCCTTGGCGGTGGTGGCGAGCGCCCCGCAACCGTGGGCCTGAGCCAGGATGGCGGGTAGCTCGGCCAGAGTCGGCAGCGACGAGCGCCCGGCCAGCGCCGCCAGCAGACCGGCGACGAAGGCATCCCCCGCCCCCGTGGTGTCGATGGGCGTTACTTTCTGCCCCACCCACTCCAGCAACTCGCC
>NZ_JBFODQ010000062.1:0-52517 GCF_040908355.1 Aeromonas sp. R2-2
CTAAGCGTGTTCTTTCCCTCGCCAATGCTACCCTCGGGGTTATCGAGTCAGGTTCACTGGCCATCCACGCCATCGGTAGTGGCCTCTCCTTGGCCAACGGTCTCGAACGTAAACATGCGGTTAAACAGGTGGATCGCCTGCTCACTAACACCAAGCTCAATGTCTGGAGCCTCTTTGACGATTGGGTGCCCTATGTGGTCGGTGAACGTACCGAGATCGTAGTCTCCATGGACTGGACCGAATTCGATGCCGATGATCACAGTACCTTGGTTATCAGCCTGCAAACCAACCACGGTCGCAGTACTCCGCTGCTGTGGAAAACCCATCGGAAATCGTTGCTCAAAGGGCAACGCAATGCCCATGAGAAAGAGCTGCTCACCAAGCTCAAGCAGACGTTGCCAGAGGGTATCTTCGTGACGGTAGTAGCTGACCGCGGCTTTGGTTACATGGAGCTGTTCGAACGCCTGGAGCAAGAGCTAGGCTTTGCTTATCTCATTAGATTTAAAGGAAATGTTTTGGTTGGTTACCCTGGTGTAGAGCAGGTTCCAGCTCGGCACTGGCTAACGCCGACCGGGCGCACCCGAACCCTCAAAGCGGTGGAGCTAACTGGGCAGCGACAGCCTGTCGAACGGGTCTATTGTTGTCATAAGAGTGGCATGAAAGACGCGTGGTTTCTGGCCAGTAACCGGACCGACCTGAGCGCCGCCAAGGCGTTGCAACTATACGGCCAGCGCTGGGGTATCGAGACCAGTTTTCGTGATATCAAAGATTACAAATTCGGCATGGGTATGGGAGATGTGCACATCAGTAATCCGGTCCGGCGCGACCGACTGTTTTTATTCAGTGCCCTGGCCATCGTCTTGCTGACGCTGCTGGGTAAGGCTGGAGACAGTGTCGGTCTAGAGAGAACGATCAAGGTCAATACCAGCAAGAGCCGAACCTATTCGTTCTTTCGGCAAGGGGTCATCTATTACCAGTTGCTACCTAAAATGAAAGAAGCCAATGCGGTCTTGTTGATGGATAAATTTATCTACTACCTGAAGCAACACCGCTTATATACCCGCACACTTGGAATTATTTGAGTCTCTAAAAATGAGGGGATCTCTGAGGTAACGATCAGTTATTGGAACAGATGCTGTCTCGCACGGAAGCCGAGCGGGGACCACTAAAAGGGCCAGTGGTGCCCTGCAACGATCTTGGCGGAGAGCTTCCGGATTTTCGGGAGTGGATGATCCGCTTGCAGGAGGAGGCGGGTTATCCGGTGAGTGAATATCCGGGGCTCTTACGTTGGCAAGAGGGTGTGCAGCGCAAGCGACCACTGTGGCGCAAGCTGCGCAAACTCTATCTCAATCCCCGGGCCTTTTTTGCTGATATGCGTTAAGCCGACTCTTCATCTCTATTCAACATTCAGAGGCTGTTTGCCTCGTCAGCTTGGACTTCCCATGAAACCTGTTCTTGTTGTGAATTTGAAAGCGACCTATTCCGCTGGTCGTCATCCTGAAAGCTGTTCCCGCTCTTCGTGGCGAGTGGCCGCAGCTCGGGTGCCTGATATTGATACCGTGGTCGGTGTCTATGAGGGCATGGTGGTGGCGGTGATCCGTGGATGCTCTCTGGTGCCGAGTACACCCGAGGTGGTGGGTGCGGATTGGGATGAGGGCTGTCTTGGTCGTTACTATGCGTTGGGCGGTGTGGCTTTTACCGATCGGGATGTGTCCGTCTGGTCGCTGACCCGTTGTCCACAGTTGCTGGCGCCCTTGTCGAGCGTACAGGGGATCCGTTATCTCTCGCGCGACGAGTTCGACAGGATCCCGATGGGAAATGTGCAGTTGAAGTGATCCGGATTGGCAAGCCCCTTGGTATTCGATTTAACCGATATTTTTAAACCATCCCTCTTTTATCCCCCTTACTGAAACCCGAGATTTTTCATGACTCTATGGACACAATCCAGCGGCATTCTGGCGCGCAGGCGGCAGATCTCTGCCTGTCTCGGTCAGCCATTGGCCCGACTTGAGCCCTCTTCCGAGTGCGTGCCACAAGCGGGCGATGTGCTGGTCGGCTGGGGCCAGAAGGCCAATACCGGTCAGATTAAACAGAAGGCGCAGGAACTGGGGTTGCCCTACTGGCAGCTGGAAGATGGTTTTATCGGTTATATCGGTCATCCCGCCAGAGAGGGGGTGGCGCTCTCTCTTATCGCCGATCCGGTGGGCATCTATTACGATGCTCGCCAGCCCAGCCAGCTTGAGCAGTTGATTGCCACCCCTTGTGATGTCGAGATGCAGGGGCGCGCCGAGCGGCTGATCGGCGAGCTGGTGCGCCTTGGCATTACCAAATACAACTGTTATGCCACGCGGCCCGATACGCTTGCTACCCAGGCGCAGTATGGTGAAGAGCAGGGGGCGCTTGTCTCTTTGGCCGAGGGGTTGCTGCAAGATGGCAGGCCAAGGGTATTGCTGGTCGATCAGGTGGCGGGGGATCTCTCCATCCCGGGGGCGTTGGCTTGTAATGCCGATTTTCTGGCGATGGTGGCCGCCGCTCGGCGCAATCATCCCGGTGCCCGTCTGCTGCTGCGCACCCATCCTGATACGCGTATGGGTAAAAAGATCGGCGTATTGGCGCGATTGGCGCAAAAGCTCCCTGAGCTGGCAGATCTGGAGATAGTGAGCGAGCCCTGTCATCCCCATCTCCTGCTCAAGAGGGTGGATGTGGTCTATACCGTCTCTTCGCAACTGGGGTTCGAGGCGTTGCTGCTTGGCAAGCCGGTCCACTGCTTTGGCATGCCTTTCTACGCCGGTTGGGGATTGACCCATGACAGCAAGCTCTGCTTGCGGCGTGTACTGGCAAGGGCCGATGAGGCGGTTTCGCTGCCACAACTGGTAGCGGCGGCGCTTATTCGTTATCCCCGTTATTGTGACCCTGTGCTGGGAGAGCGTTGCGAAGTCGAGGATGTCGTCGAGCTGCTGGCCCGCCAGCAGATGGCGCCAGCGCGTTGGCGGCGACTTTATCTGGTGGGCTTTTCGCTCTGGAAGCGCGCCTTTATGCGCACCTTTTGTGCCCATCTGGCCGATGAGCTGCGGTTTGTCAGGCGCCCCCCCAAGCGGTTGACTGGCGATGAGCAGGTGCTGGTATGGGGCAGCCATTACCCTGAACTGGTCTCGGCGATCCGGGTCGAGGATGGTTTTATCCGCTCGAGCGGCCTTGGCTCCAATCTTTGTCGACCGTCGTCACTCTCTATCGATCCGGTCGGGATCTACTTCGACAGTCGCCGCCCCAGTGAGCTCGAGCAGCTGCTTAACTACGAGCCGATCGACGAGGCTCTGCTGGCAAAGGGGGACCAGTTGCTGACGCTGCTGCGTGAATCCCGGGTCAGCAAATACAACGTGGGTGAGGCAGAGCCATTCCAGCCGCCGCAAGATGGTCGCGAGCTGGTGCTGGTCGTGGGTCAGGTGGATGGCGATGCCTCTATCCTCTGCGGTAGTCCGAAGATCCGCAGCAATGAGCAGCTGCTTTGGGCGGTGCGAGCCGCCAAACCGCAGGCGCATATTCTGTTCAAGCCCCACCCTGATGTGGTGTGTGGCAACCGGGAAGGGACCATCTCGGCAAGTTGTCTGGCCGAATGTGTCGATAGTCAGGTGATCCAGTGCGATCTCGCCTCCCTCTATCCCTATATCGACGAGCTGCACACCATGACCTCACTCAGTGGCTTCGAGGCGCTGGTGCAGGGGGTCAAGGTCACAACCTGGGGGCAACCCTTTTACAGCGGTTGGGGCCTGACCCACGACATCCATCCGCCTGCCAGACGCGAGCGTCCCTTGCCGTTGGCGGCACTGGTTTGTCTGACCCTTGCCACTTATCCCCGTTATATCGATTGGCAATCAGGCTTGTGGTGCAGCCCCGAACAGTTGATCCGCAAACTGGCGACACACAAGCCCCTCGCCATGAGCGGTGCGAGCCGTTGGCGACGCTGGCACCTCAAGCTCCGTTTTCTGGTTGATACCCTCAAACCCACTCGCTCTCTGTTCTCCTGATGGATCCTCATTGTATGAATGTGTTGTTGTTACAGGGGCCACTTGGCCCCTTTTATCAAACCTTGAGCCAGCATCTGGTTCGGGCTGGTCATCAGGTGGTGAAGATCAATTTCAACGGTGGTGATGAGTGCTGGCCCTGTGCCGGGATCTCTATCAGTTATCACGGCGAGCCAGATGGCTGGAATACGTTTCTGCGGCGGATGTTGAAGGAATATTCAATCAATACAGTGCTTTGTTACGGCGATTGTCGTTATTACCACAAGGTGGCGAGCCAGGTGTGTGAGCTCAAGGGATTGTCATTCTGGGCACTGGAGGAGGGGTATCTGCGTCCCGATTTTGTGACCCTTGAGCCGGGCGGCGTCAATGCGTTCAGCCCCTGGTATGAAGAGCGCGCCAGATTGCCGCGAGTAGACTGGCCTGCCGAGTTTATTGCACCTCTCAAGGTGGGCAAGACGTTTGCCGCCAGAGCCTGGTATGCCAGTCGCTATCACATCAACAAAGCAATCAAGCGGCCACGTTATCCCCATTTTGTCGATCACCGCCCCTGGACGCTCTGGCAGGAGGCGAGGGGGTGGCTGAGAAGTGGGTGGATCAAATATGGTCATCGGCATCGCGATCGAGCACTACTGAATCTTTTCAAGGAACATGCCAGGCGGTTCTTCTTGGTGCCGCTGCAGGTGAGTGAAGATTTTCAAATAAGAGAGCACTCCGAGTTTGGTGACCTGGAGGAGATGATTTCGGAGGTGGTCAGCTCGTTTGCCCGCCACGCCAATCCGGATGATGTGCTGCTGTTCAAACATCACCCCATGGATCGGGGGTATGTTAGCTACCGTGACTGTATCGATCGACTCATCGCCGAGCATGGTTTGGCGGGGCGGATCTTTTATGGTTATGAATGGCCGCTTCCGGCCCTTTACCCGTTGCTCAAGGGGGTGATCACCATCAATAGCACGGTTGGGTTGTCAGCCCTGTTGCATCGGGTACCCACCATCTGCCTTGGCCGTGCGATCTATGACATTAAGGGGTTGACCACCACAGGTCCGCTTTCCTCTTTCTGGCAACATCAGAGCCCGGTCTGTGAAGCGACCTTTCAGCGAGCCAGAAACTCCCTGCTGCACCTCACCCAGCTTAATGCCAGCTTCTATCGCCATCTTGATACGGGGGCTGAGGCGGTGCTCGCAAGGATGCGGCTTGCGGAAACGGCGGTCACTCATGGACCTGCGTTGCACAGAGAGCCAACTCGTTCACGTGGAGCATAGATAAGCAGGGAAATTGATCACCAGAGCCATTCCCCATAGGGACTCCGATATGTTCAACCCACGAATTTCATTCTCTTTCGTAAAAAAATAAATAACCATCAAGGATGCTGATATGAAAACCAAGCCATATATGTTGGCCATTCCGCTATTGTGCTTGCCTATCGTTTCGCGTGCCGCGGATGATTTTTCAATTTTAATTCATGGCGCAGCAATTCATAGTGATTGCACCAAAGGAAAGGGAAAGAAAAGCAAGAGTTGTGATTTTAATAATTTCAATCCGGGATTAGGGTTGGCCTGGGCTTTTTGGGGCGATAACGACACTGGCAAGCTGGCGGTGCGCGGAGGGGCATATAAGGACTCTTTCAGCGAGACGGCTTTATACGGTGCGCTCTCATATCGCAAGGAGTGGTATTTTACCGAGCATGCCTTTGCTGGCCTGGGGTTTCAGGCCGGTTATCTCAATGGTTCTGGCCTGGATGGCTTCGCTGCCTTGCCGATGGTGACGCTGGGCTACAAGTCAGTGGCGTTGGAAGTGGGATATGCGCCAAAGCTCGATTTTGCATTGGGTAGCAAGCATGTTGCCGTGACGACATTCTCTTTACGCTGGAACTTGTGACTATAAGACATCATTAATGATTGGGTTATATGTCGGCGTTCAGATTTGACATGCGTATAGTGATTTAAAACTATGTAAAGTGCATTGCGAATGTCTTTATGGATGTATTTTAATAAGGTTTGTGTTTTTAGGTGTAATGAAATAACAAGGTTTGCTGGCCATTTACAAAGAATAATCCTCAAGGGTTCTAGTCATTAATTTACGGTTGATGACTATAAAAATATAACCATGGCTGGCCTGGCTATTAGCTTCACCGATGAATTCTTTGTACTCGAATTTGATACAGTGGCGAGTTGTCTTTCTGTCCATACCAAGCCCAACCTGTTTAGCAGGTTGGGCTTTTTCTTTTTGGTGATGTGCTGAGGACTATCCGGCCGCCTGTGTATCTGTGGTCATCGATCCGGATGAATGCTGTTGGCTGCTCGTCGTGCCCGCCAGGCCTGAATGCGCGCCTGGGTGCCGATGACGAAGACGAAGAAGACCGGCACGAAGAAGATGGCCAGCAGGGTGCCGCTGATCATGCCGCCAAACACGCCGGTGCCGATGGCGTGCTGGGTCTCCGCGCTGGCGCCACTGGCGAGCATCAAGGGTACCACACCGAGAGTAAAGGCCAGCGATGTCATCAAAATGGGGCGCAGGCGCAGGCGGGCAGCAGTGACAGCCGCATCAAGCAGCGAGCGCCCTTCACTGTGCAACTGGCGCGCAAACTCCACAATGAGGATGGCGTTCTTGGCCGACAGACCGATGATGGTGATCATGCCTACTTTAAAGAAGACGTCGTTGGGCATGCCGCGCAGCATCACGGCCGCGACGGCACCGAGCAGGCCCAGCGGCACCACCAGCATCACCGAGAGCGGGATCGACCAGCTTTCATAGAGTGCCGCCAGCACTAGGAAGACCACCAGCGCCGACAACAGCATCAGCAGGGGGGCCTGCTCGGCCGACTGGCGCTCTTGCAACGACTGTCCCGTCCAGGCCAATGCGAAGCCTGGCGGCAATTGCGCCACCAGACGCTCCATCTCCGCCATCGCCGCTCCGCTGGAGATGCCGGGCGCTGCCCCCCCGGCAATACGCACGGCAGGGAAGCCATCGAAGCGCATCATCTGTTGCGGCGATTCGCGCCATTCCGGTGTCACCACCTCCCGCAAGGGGACCATGCCGCCGCTGGCATTGCGCACCCGCAGGCCGAGCACGTCATCGAGCTGCATGCGCGCCGACGCGTCGGCCTGCAGAATGACCTGCTGCATGTGCCCGCCGTTGGGGAAGTCGTTGACGTAGAGCGACCCCATTGCGGCCGACAGGGTACTGCTTACGCTGGCGAACGAGAGTCCCATGGCTTCGGCCTTCTGTCGGTTGATCTCGAGGTGAATGCTCTCGCCGGGAGGCTGGTTGTCGGGATACACATCACTGACCACCTTGCTGTTGGCGGCCAGTTCCAGCAGTTGTGCCTGAGCGGCCAGCAGCGCGGCATCTCCCCGGTTGGCCCTGTCTTGCAGGAACAGGGTGAAGCCGGAGGCGGTGCCCAGCTCGTCGATGGCGGGTGGCAGCAGGCTCATTACCGTGCCTTCAGGAATGTTTGCCATGGCTGCTTGTGCCAGATCTGCCTCTTCGGCTGCCGTGGCGCCATGACGCTGATCCCAATCTTTGAGCATGGTGAAGGCCATGGCCGCATTGGGGCCTGCGCCGGAGAAGCTGAAGCCCTGCACCACCAGGTTGGTGTCCAGCGCCTCGCGAGAGGCGACGTGAGCCTCGAAGGCCTTGACCACCTCAAGAGTACGCTCGCTGGTGGCGCCGGTCGGCAGCTGGATGGAGGTCATGAAGTAGCCCTGATCCTCGTCCGGCAGGAAAGAGGAGGGCAGCTGGGCGGCGGCGATGGCCAGTACGACGCAGAGGGCGGCAAAGGTTGCCATCATCCGTCCGCTGCGCCCGACCAGCCGGGTTACCCGCGCACCGTAGCCTGCAGTGAACCGCTCGAACCCCCGGTTGAAGGCACCGAAGAAGCCGCGCTTCTCATGATGATCCGGACTGACCGGACGCAGCAGGGTGGCGCAGAGCGCTGGCGTCAGGGTCAGGGCAAGGAAGGCCGAAATCAGAATCGAGACCGCCATCGACAGGGTGAACTGCTGGTAGATGACACCCACCGAGCCGCTGCCAAACGCCATGGGGAGGAACACCGCCGTGAGCACCAGGGTGATGCCGATCACCGCACCTGTGATCTCCTTCATGGCCTGCGACGTCGCCTCCCTGGGCGACAGCCCCCGGGTGGCCATCAGGCGCTCGACGTTCTCCACCACCACGATGGCGTCGTCGACTATGATGCCGATGGCCAGCACCATGCCGAACATGGTGAGGGAGTTGATCGAAAAACCGGCCAGCAGCATCACCGCGAAGGTGCCAAGCAGAGCGATGGGGGCGACGATGGCCGGGATCAGGGTGTAGCGCAGGTTCTGCAGGAAGAGAAACATCACCAGAAACACCAGCACCATGGCTTCCAGCAGGGTGTGGATCACCTTTTCGATGGAGACCTTGACGAAGGGGGCCGAGTCAAACGGGATCGAATAGGCCATGCCCGCCGGCAGGGTGGGAGCGAGCTGGGCGAGACGGGTGCGCACCGCATCGGCGGTACGCACGGCGTTGGCGCCGGGGGAGAGCTGGATGGCGGCGCTGGTGGCGGCCACGCCGTTCTCCCGGTTGGAAAAGGCGTAGGATTGCGCCCCCAGCTCGACCCGGGCGACATCACCCAGAACCAGCTTGGCGCCATCACCACCTGCTCGCAGCACGATGGCGGCGAATGCCTCGGGGGTCGTCAGCTGCCCCTGAACCGTGAGGGGAACCGTCAGGCGCTGCCCCGGCAAGGCGGGTTCGTCACCGAGGCGCCCCGGGGCAATCTGGATATTCTGCTGCTCGATGGCCTGTGCCACCTCGCTGATAGTCAGCCCGTAGGCGGCGAGTTTGGCCGGATCTACCCAGATGCGCATGGCCTGCTCGGCGCCGAACAGTTGCACTCGTCCTACCCCGTCGATGCGGCGCAGCTCCTGCACAATATTGCGTGCCATGTAGTCGTTGAGGGCAACCTCATCGAAGCGGCCATCCGGTGAGGTCATGCCGACCATCATCAGAAAGCCGGATGAGGCGGACTCCACCTGCAGGCCGGTTTGCCGCACCGCTTGTGGCAAGCGAGGCTCGACCGCCTTGATGCGGTTTTGCACGTCCATCTGGGCCAGCTCCGGATCGGTGCCCGGCTTGAAGGTGGCAGTGATCTGCGCGCTGCCCGAGGCGTCCACCGACGACTCGAAGTAGAGCAGGTTCTTCACTCCCGACAGCTCGCGTTCGATAAGGCTCACCACCGCATCATTCAGGGTCTGCGGCGTGGCGCCCGGATAGGTGGCATAGAGGGTCACCGACACCGGCGCCACCGAGGGATAGCGGGAGATGGGGAGCTTGGGGATGGCGATGACCCCTGCCAGCACGATGAACAGGGCGATCACCCAGGCAAACACTGGGCGATGGATAAAAAACTGCGGCATGGATAACTCTCCGATTCAGCGAATGCCGCTGTCAGCCGGTTGGCTGACGGTGGGTGGTTGCCAGGGGGAGGCAATGACCTGAACCCCCGGGGTCAGACGGTCGATCCCTTCGATCACCACCTGTTGCCCGGCACTGAGCCCGGATGCGATGCGGTACTGGCTATTCACCAGTTCAGCGGTGTTGACCGGAACCAGCTGTGCCTGCCCCTGGCCATCCCCCACCCACACGCTGGTCTGACCCGATGTGCGCACTACTGCCTGCTGGGGCACGGTCAGGGCGTTGGCATAGCGGGCACGGGGAATGCGCGCCTGCACGTAGAGACCGGGCAACAGCCGCCTCTCGGGATTGTCCACCAGCACCCGCAGCAGCACATCGCCGGTCCCGGCATCGACCTCGATGCCGGAGAAGAGGATGCGCCCCTGCATGCCCAGCGGTGTGCCATTGCTACCGAGGATCTCCACCGCCAGTTCCGGTGCCGTTGAGCCAGCCTGCTGGCGCAGGGATTCCAGCACCGAGGCCGGTTGGCGCACATCGACGTAGACCTGATCGATCTGCTGGATCCGGGCCATGGGGGTGGTATCGGTGGGGGACACCAGTGCCCCTTCACTCACCAGCGCCTGATCGATACGTCCGGCGATGGGGGCCTCTACGCTGGCAAATTGCAGGTTCAGTTGGTGCCGGGCCAGGGTCGCCTTGGCCTGGGCTACATCGGCAGCCGCCTGATCCCGCTGGGAGACCGCATCGTCATAGGTCTGGCGGCTGATGGCGTCGGTGCGCAGCAGCGGCCGCAGGCGGTCAATCTGGATGCGGGCGCGGGCCAGCACGGCCTCGGCCCGTTGCAATGCGGCGGCGGCGCTGTCGACATCGGCCTTGAAGGGGGCCGGGTTTATCTGGAACAGTACGGTGCCTGCGCTGATCTCGGCGCCCTGCTCGAACAGGCGGCGCTGCACGATGCCGCTGATCTGGGCGCGAATGTCGGCGCTGCGCAGTGCCGCCACCCGGGCGGGCAGATCCTCGCTGATGACCAGCTCCCGACCAGTCAGAGTCAGCACCGATACCTGAGGAAGGGCGGGTGCCTCCTGCTCTTGCGGCGCGACATCGCAACCCGCCAACCCGAATGCGGCAATGACGGCGAGCAGGGCGCCCGCATACCGCTGTTTTACAAACATCATCCACTCACCTCGTTGAACCGTCTCTCCGGTGTGATGTGACCGGAGAGTGCATCGAGCGGTCATTATGGCGAGGGGCTATTGCGAATGATTCGAGGCTTTGTGGAGAATCCATGGAGGCGATGATAAAGTTCAACGCCACCTTTTTTCGAGTCCGACTATGTCCCATCTCAATGCTTCCGCCAGCCCGGCGGGCCAGTCACTGGTACTGATTGCAGAGGATGAAGCCGAGATCGCCGACATCCTCGCCGCTTACCTGCAACGTCATGGCTTGCGCTCCCTGCACGCCGCCGATGGCCGTGAAGCGCTGGCCATGCATCAGGCATTCAAACCCGATCTCCTGCTGCTGGATGTGCAGATGCCGCTACTGGATGGCTGGCAGGTGCTCAGCGAGATCCGGGCGCGCGGCGATACGCCGGTGATCATGCTGACCGCCCTCGATCAGGATCTCGACAAGCTGATGGGGCTGCGCATGGGGGCGGATGACTATGTGGTTAAACCCTTCAATCCGGCCGAAGTGGTGGCGCGAGTGCAGGCTGTGCTCAGGCGCACCCGGGCCGTAAAGCCTGCCACGGCGAACGTGCTGCGGGTCGGCCAGTTTCAGATCGATCTGGAGAGCCACGAGGCCAGCATTTTCCGCGATGACCAGCAGCAGGTGCTGGAGCTTACCCTGACCGAGTTCAAGTTGCTCGCCTCTTTGATGCGGGCGCCGAAACGGGTGTTCAGTCGCGCCGAACTGCTGACTCACTGCTTGCCGGAGGGGGATACCCAGGAGCGTACGGTGGATAGCCACATCAGCAAGTTGCGCAAAAAACTGGAGACACACGGTATTCAGGGGGTCCCCGCCAGTGTCTGGGGGGTTGGCTATCGCTTCGGGGGCGATGCATGAAATCGGCGCCCGGCCTTCGCAGGCAGATCATCCGCTCTCTGGGCTTGATGACGCTTGGTATCATCTCCCTCGCGGTGATCGGCACCTATGTGTTTTATGGTATCGCCGTGGCGTTTGTGCCGGGCAGCATCTCCGAGACCTGGGTGCCCTCCAGGGTCGAGATGTTATGGATCGGCTCCACCATTCTCATTGCATTGGGGATGGCGCTTTACGTGGCGGTGCGCCTCTCTCGCCGCATCCTGACTCCCCTCAACTCGGTGGCAACCAGCCTGCGCGAGGTGGCCGAGGGCAAACTCGATGCCCGTGTGCCGGAGGATGAGCAGGCGATCGGGGAGACGGCGCAACTGGTGCGCGACTTCAACGCCATGGCCGAGCGGCTGCAGAGCATGACCCGCGAGCGGGAGTTCTGGAATGCCGCCATTGCCCACGAGTTGCGCACTCCGGTGACCATTTTGCGCGGCCGTTTGCAGGGGCTGGCCGAAGGGGTATTTCCTCCCAGCAGCGAACTCTTCGAGGGGTTGCTGCGTCAGGTGGAGGGGCTCAATCACCTGATCGAGGATTTGCGGGTATTGAGCCTCAACGACAGCGGCCATCTGGAGTTACAGCGGTCCGAGGTCAGGCTGGCCGACGAGCTTGCCGTGGTGCTTGAGGCATTTGCCAGCCCTCTGGCGGCGAGCGGATTTGTGTTGCAGCGGGAGCTCGATAGCGAACTTCATGCTTGCTGCGATCTGTTTCGTATCCGTCAGGCTCTGATGGCGCTGTTGGAAAATGCCCAGAAGCACGCGCTGCCGGGCCTGCTGACCGTGCGGCTGTATCGCTCGGAGAGTGTGTGCGTCCTGAGTGTGGAAGATGAGGGGCCAGGCATCAGCGAGGAGATCGCCGCCTGTATCTTCGATGCGTTTCGTCGGGGAGATCCGTCACGCTCGCGCAAGAGCGGCGGCAGCGGACTTGGACTCGCCGTGGTCAAGGCGATTGCCGAGGCCCACGGCGGCAGCGCGGTTTGCCAAGCTACCGGACGGGGAGGGAGCAGATTCGTGCTCTCCTGGCCCATCTCGGCCATGTCCGGTTGCCCTGAAATCTAGCCTGGGGGTGGCAGGTTCTGATGAAGCTATACAGCTGACAGCTGCCCGCACAGGGGCGTACGACAAGCGACCGTTATAGGGTTTTCTACCGCTTGTGCCGGGTGAGCAGGAGTGGTTGGGACATGGCTCATTTGGCGCGAAATCATGGTTTTTTGCCGCTAAAAATTGAAACCGTTTTCAGAAATCCTTTTCAACTGTGATCCGCTTCAAAGCTTTTTCGGGCGCCAACCTCTAGCATTGGCTCCACGAATTAGGGGCTAGCGCTCCCGATTTTCCCGCTGTGGGAGGTAACCGGATGATCCGGCTATTTCCTTCGTTACTTTCGACGGTCATCATGGATGGCCGTTTTTTTTTGAGTTATTTCACGGTAAAGGGTCGAGCCGCTGGCGCTTTACCGTTAAAATTCCGCTTTTGCACTTGCCCGTGAGTCTTGATGTCTGCGTCCACCCTCTCTTCGGATAGTTATGCCCTGCTCGCCACCCTGCAATTGCAGCGCGTTGCCAGTACCCGTTTGCTGCAAGAACAACTGGCGATAGGCCATGCCCTGATCGATAAACTGACCCGACTGCAGGATGCGGGGCTGGTCAGATTACGCGGGGAGCAGCAGTGGAGCCTGACCGCCGAGGGGACGCTGGCGCTGATCCTGGGGGTGCGTGCCGGTCTCTGCCCGGCGCCGGACTGGAGCCGGGTGCCCTCATTGACCGGGCAGGATCTCACCCATGCGGTGGTGCGCGAGCTCTGCCGCGGCAAGGCGGGGGAGATCCCCACCTATTTCTCGGCCAGCGATCTGCTGACCCTGCTCGATACCCCGGATGCTCACCAGTTGCTGGCGGGCTCCAGCCCAGCCTGGCAGCAACTGCTGCTGGAGCACTTCTCGCTGCAACTGCTGCTCGATGCCCCTTATGAAGAGCGCTGGCCGCTGGCCAATGCGCTGGTGCGCTGCGCCCCCGAGGTGCAGGCCCGGGCCAAAGCGTTCGAGGCGGAGTGGCGCTGGCTCTGCGGGGATGGCGAGAGCACGTCGCCAACCGGGGAGGGCAACGACGCCGTGCCCGGCTGGCCAGCCCTGCAGGCGCTGGCCCAGCAGAGCCAGAGCGGCCCGCTCGGCGAGCGACTGCTCACCGCGCTGGGTCAGTGGCAGGCAGCCGATGAGGGTGAGGTGGGCCAGTGGCCCCGTTCGTTCAGCGCCCTGCTCTGGCTTGGCTGGTTGCAGCAGGCCGATCCCGTCATTGCCAGCGAACAGCGCAAGAAGTGGCAGCGCAACCTGACCGGCCAGTTCCCCCTGCTTGCCGACCTGCTCAGCCAGTGGGCGGGCGATCGCCACGGTCATGCGGTTGGCCTGTTCGATACCCTGCAACTGCCGGTGGAGGAGCTCCACTGGGGCTATCTCTGGCTCGATCTCTGCGCGCTGGCCCGTCACGGTGCCCAGAGCCCGCAGGTGGCCATGTTGCACAAGTGGGATCTCTCCCATCTGCTCGATGCCGAGCCCCATCATCGTCTGATGGCGTTTTGTCAGGATCTGCTGCGCCTGTTGTTGGGCGAGGCGGCCAAGGGGGCCCCCCTTTGCCAGCTGCGCGGCAGTGAGGAGAGTGCCCCGGAGAGCAGTGACGAGCAGGATGATGAAGGGGACGAGGATAAAACCGCGGCCTCTGCCAGCTGGCTCAACTGGCTGCAGGGGCTGGGACGCTCCAGTGGCGTACGTAAGCCACAGGAGCGGTTGGTGTGGCTGCTCCATGCCGAGGGCCCCGAGCTGGAGTGCAAGATCCAGAAGCTCAGCACCAAGGGGGAGTGGACCGCTGGTCGCCGGGTCGATCCGGCCCTGCTCTCCACCCAGTATGCCGCCATGCTCGATGAGCATGACTGGGCACTGGTTCGCACCCTGCCACGGGTGATGGGGCGGTTGCCGCGGGATGTCTGGGCACCGCTGGCCGATCATCCTCGCCTGTTCAACGCCAAGGGGCAAAAGCTGCAACTGGCCATCAGCGCCCCCCTGCTGCAGGTGGTGGCCACCGAACAGGGGATGAGCGCGCAGCTCTGCCCCGATGCGGCCGCCCGCGGGGCCCATATCATGCCGCTGGCGCAGGATCTGTGGCAGCTGATCCTCACCCCACAGCCGCTGCTCGACCGCTTGCCAGCGCTCGAATCCATCCCGCTGCTGCCCGCCGAGGGGCTGGCCGAGCTGCAACGCACGCTGGATGCCATTCCCGAGTTGCCCTGGCACAGTCAGGTTGCGGGGCTGAGCGGCAACGCCGAACTGGCTCCCTGGCCGGGCATTCCTTCGGTGCAACTGGATTGGCAGGATGGTCAGCTGTCGGTCAAGCTGGTGACTCGCTTTGAGGATCTGCCGCCCCAGCCCCTTGGCAAGGGGGAGGCGATCGTGCGGCAGGGGATCAAGGCGTACCACTACTGGCAGCGGGATCTCGGGGCCGAGAAGCTGCAGGCCCAGTTGCTGCGCAATCAATTGCCCATCGGCCTGCCCGGCAGCGAGTGGCTGCTGCAGGGGGAACAGGCGCTGGCGCTGGTCAATGCCCTGCCCGAGCTGGTGGATGCCGGTGTGGTCATTCACTGGCATCAGGACAGCGCTCGCCTCAAGAGCCTTGATGAAGCGGCCCTGAGCCTGCGCATCGAGCGGCGGCAGGACTGGTTCCAGGTCGAAGGGGCACTGGCGCTTGATGAGCACCAGATCCTCGATTTGCGCCTTATTCTGCGCCAGATGACTCCGGGGCAGCGCACCGTTCAGCTCGACGAGAAGACCAGCCTGATGCTGAGCGACAAGCTGGTGGAGCGGCTCACCATGCTGGGGGCCATGCTCGATGAAGAGCAGCGCATCAACAACAAGCTGGCCTATCCCCTGACTCGTCTGCTCTCGGTCATTACCACCGAAGGGGATGCAGCGTGGCAATCCCTGCAGCAGGAGTGGCAGCAGGAGGTCGATTGCCCGGACGAACTGCTCACCTCCCTGCGGGACTATCAGAAAGAGGGTGTGCGCTGGATGGCGACCCTGGCCCATCACGGTTTTGGTGCCTGCCTGGCCGATGACATGGGTCTGGGCAAGACGCTGCAGGCGCTTATCGTGCTGCGGATGCGCCAGCACCTTGGCCCTGCGCTGGTGGTGGTGCCCAAGTCAGTGGTCACCAACTGGCAGGAGGAGGTGACCCGTTTCGCCCCCGAGCTTGATGTGGTGGTGTTCGAGAATCCGGCCGAGCGGGAGGGGATCATTCGCGAGGCCAAGGCCGGTCAGGTGATCCTCATCAACTACGGCATGCTCGGCAGCCTGGCGGAGGCGCTCAAGTCCCGCCGCTGGTCGAGCATGGTGCTCGATGAGGCGCAGCAGATCAAAAACGCCGGTACCCAGCGCGCCAAGCTGCTGTTCCAGCTCGACGGCGATTTTCGCCTCGCCCTCTCCGGCACCCCCATCGAGAACCATCTGGGGGAGCTGTGGAGCCTCTTCACCTTTATCAACCCGGGGCTGCTCGGCAGCCTCGGCGAGTTCAAACGCCGCTTTGGCAAGGCAGTCAAGGATCCCCAGCACATGGCCTTGCTGCGGGCGGTGATCAGCCCCTTTATCCTGCGTCGTCTCAAGCAGCAGGTGCTGACCGAGCTGCCGGACAAGACCGAGATCATCCACCACATCAGCCTCTCCCCCGAAGAGCGCCAGCTCTACGAGGCGACCCGGCGTGAAGTGGTGCAGCAGGTACAAAGCGCCGATGGCCGCGCCCTGATGCATGTGCTGAGTGGCCTGACCCGGCTGCGCCGTCTCTGCTGCTCGCCGGAGCTGGTGATGCCCGAGTGGTCGCAGACCAGCAGCAAGCTGGACGAGGCGATGGCGCTGCTGGAAGAGGCGATCGACGGTGGTCATCGGGTGCTGGTGTTCAGTCAGTTTGTCGATCTGCTGAGCCTGCTGCGGGCCCGCATCGAGCAGAAGTCCTGGGATTACTGCTATCTGGATGGGGGCTGCTCCGCCAAGTCCCGTCAGGACTCCATCCTGCGTTTTCGCCATGAGGAGGTGCCGCTGTTCCTCATCAGCCTCAAGGCAGGGGGGACCGGCCTCAACCTCACCCAGGCCGATACCGTGCTGCACCTCGATCCCTGGTGGAACCCGGCGGTGGAAGATCAGGCGAGCGATCGGGCGCACCGGATGGGGCAGACCCAGCCGGTGACCGTGTACCGGCTGGTGTGCGAGCAGACGGTGGAGGAGAAGATCGTCGCTCTGCACGACGAGAAGCGGGCGCTGGCCGATGGCCTGCTGAGCGGCCAGTCCGAGGTGCGCGGGCTGGATGTGGAGAGCCTGCGGGCCCTGCTGATGGGCTGATTGGCGACGCCGCCTTACATACCGTCTATCGATACAGAAAAGGGGAGAACATCCAGAGATGTTCTCTCCTTTCTTATTTGGGGTGCTGATGCGGGATACTTCGTTTATCGCGGCAAGGCGGCCCAGCTATTCCTGATCCAGTCACCCCTGATAGAGATAGAGGTGCAGCCGCTCGATGATGGGCTCGCCGCCAATCTTGCGATCCCGCCGCGCCTGCCGGCTCTTGGGGGGATAGTTGCCCAGATGGGTGACCGCGGGCGGGGTATCCGAGCAGAGCAGCAGAGGCAGGCTCGCCTTGATCTGCTGCTTGCGCGGGGTGCGCTCCAGCCAGAGCAGGTTGATCATCGGGTGAGTCTTGACCGGGCGGCGGATCCGCAGCTCGGCATCGGCAGGTAGGCGGCGAATGTCGTACACCTCCTGATCCACCATCTTGCTCCACTCCTCGTTGTTGGAGAGGGCCGGTATGTAGCGGCGGCTGCGCTCCAGCATCTCAAGCACCTGCTCGCGACTGAGGCGATTGATGGTCTGCTTGTCGGCCCAGGTAAAGCCGAGGGATTGCAGCTCCCCCGCCAGCAGGGTCAGTTTGCGGTAGACCTGCAGAGTGATCACCCCGGGCAGGGCGGTATGTACCAGCTCGAACTTCTCGTCCCGTCCCCCCGCCTGCTGCACCAGCGCTTTGAAATCGAGTTTGTGCTGGTTGATTTGGTCGATCAGCGGTTGCAGCAAGGGGGCTGCGGCGGCAGGAAAGCGCAACCAGCCGGGCAGCCGGTGAGTCGCCTTGGTGGAGCAGCCGGGGCGGGCGCTGTGGTCCTGATAGGCGGCGAGGGTGGCCGCCAGCGCGGCTTCACCGTTGAGATAGCCCACCTCAATTTGCTCGATCGGGTCGTGCTCTTCCCCCTGCGCCACCGGGGGGAGGGGATAGACATGGGCCTCCTGCAGATCGAGTTGGCCAAGCAGATCGGCCAGCTGGTTGAGAGCGCCTTCAATGGCGGCCATCTGTTGACGCAGGGCGGCGGTCGGGGTAAAGGTATCCATCGATGATCCTGTGGTTTCATCCGCCGCTGACGGCATAAACGATGGCGCCAGGGCAGGGGAATAAACTACTGTATAAATAACCATACCAGCATGCCGGTTGCACGCCAAGAGGGGCGTTTTCGGGTCTTCATCAAGGGAGCGGCGAGGGAGGAAAGGTAAGTTTTTTTTATGTTTCATTGTGTTAATTTAAGATCACCAAGAGATCGCAGAATTAACAATCGAATGTAATGACGGGGTTGCCACCCATGGCGCGTCCATTGGTGAATGCATAGGCAATGCGGTAAATTGCATATGTAAGGTGGTGCCATGCAGCACAATATGCTGCGGGCCATTGATGGTCGAATGGTGATTTAATTATTCTTTATAAATCAAAGTATTAAAATTGTATCAGCCAGTTTTTTACTATTAGTTTTCCTAATGTAACGTATCAAAATTCGTCAATTGAGTCGGCCCTGCTCCCTGACTAAGCTTTGCGCATCAAATAAAGCCCAGTGCGTAAACAAATATTCAGAGGAGCCACATCATGGCCAACATGACTTATACCGAAACCGGTTACCAGCATTCCAGCCAATTGAATCTGGTTGCTCGCGTTAAAATGACCGTTCTGACCTGGCTGGATCGCAGCCGCAGCCGTCGCCAGCTCTCCGAGCTGCCCGAGTACCTGCTCAAAGACATCGGCCTGAACGAAGCTGACCGTTATCAAGAGACCACCAAGCCGTTCTGGCGTGGTTGATCAGCCGGGCATGGATGCCTTGTTTTTCTGCTGAGTCGTTTGCTGTTCTGCCCCTGTGGGGACCAGCCGCTAGGTCTGCCATTGTCTGTTTTATCTCTCCCCGTTTTCCCCCTGTTATTTGTTGGTCCTTTTTCCTCTCCTCTTTATTCCACATTGCTACTGCCATTGCTGTCGTCGTTCGATTGTTATCACACTTGTATCGTTAATGTTTGAATTTGTTTAAAAAACGATTTTAAGCCGCGATGCCTTGCGTATAATCCGGCCATAGTATTCCAGCGCAAGAGGGTGAGACGGATGATTCCCCAGCACGATTTTTTGACCTTGACCCGTAGCCATGAGTGGCAGCTTGAGCCCTTTGAATTTGCCCTGCCCGATGGTGCGCGGGTCAGCGTCTGGGATACGGGCGTGCTCTGTCTGGAGCCTGCCAGTGGCACGGACGACCAGCCGGGAGGACGCAAGGATATCGTCCTCTCCTGCGGCATCCACGGCAACGAGACCGCTCCCATCGAGATCTGCAACCAGCTGCTGAGTCGTCTGCTCTCAGGCGAGCTGAGCGCCCGTCATCGGGTGCTGTTCCTGTTTGGCAATCCGGCGGCGATGAATCTGGGGCTGCGGGAGGTGGAGGAGAACATGAACCGGCTCTTCTCCGGTGCACACAGCAAGGGAGAGGGGCTCTGCAATCGGGAGCGGATCCGCGCCATGCGCCTCGAGCAGTATGTGAGCCGCTTCTTTGCCGATCCGGCTCGTCCCCGCTACCACTACGACCTGCACACCGCCATTCGCGGTTCGCGCCACGAGAAGTTTGCCGTCTACCCCTTCCCCCACGAGCGGCCCCACTGCCGCGAGCAGGTGCAGTTCCTCGGCGCCTGCGGGGTGCGTACTATTCTGCTCTCCGCCAGCCCGACCACGACCTTCAGCTACTACAGCTCCCGCCAGCATGGTGCCCACGCCTTTACGGTGGAGTTGGGCAAGGTGCGCCCGTTTGGCGAGAACGATATGACCCGCTTTATCGAAACCCGCCAAGCGCTGCAGGAGCTCGTCAGCCAGGATGAGGTGGCGCTGGAGCCGTGGCGGGCGGATGATTTCACCCTGTTTGCCATCGATCGGGTGATCACCAAAAAATCGGCGGACTTTCGCTTCCTGTTTGCCAGCGATGTCGACAACTTCACCGAATTCCCCCAAGGGTTCGTGCTGGCCGAGGATGGCGAGCTTCGCTACATGGTCGAGAAGCCGCGTGAGGCGGTGGTCTTCCCCAATGCCAACGTGGCGATCGGTCAGCGCACCGTGCTGATGGTGGTGCCGACAAAGCTCTGGGAATAGCGGTGATAGTTTTGCCTGCAGAGCGGTGATGCATCCGCAGGTGGCGCCAAGCCATTGTTTTAGTCGGCGGCTCAGACACAGCAGCGGTTAGCCGCAGTAATAAAAAACGGGGCCAGTCAGATGACTGGCCCCGTTTTTTATCGGGTTCAAGCGGTGAGGCTTAGCTGTTGTTCTTCACAAACAGGGTCAGCTCCTGACCAGGCTTGAGGTAATCCCCTTTATCCAGCTGATTCCAGCGCATCACATCGTTGATGGCCACCTGGAAGCGAGCCGCGATGGAGGAGATGGAGTCGCCACGGCGAACCTGATACACCATCGATTTGTCGCTCTTCTTCCCTTGCTTGGGATAGACCACCAGCTTCATGCCTGGCTTGAGCGCCGACTTGGCATTCAGACCGTTCCACTTGGCGAGCTCTTCGTGGGAGACGCCGTGTGCCTGGCTGATGCTCCACAGGTTGTCACCCGAGCGCACCTTGTAACTGACTTTGGCCTTCTGGCTGCTGCCACGGCTTGCCAGCTGCTGCGGTTTGCTGGCGGAGCTGGCCTTGCTGCTGACCTGACCGTGGGTCGGGATCACCAGTTGCTGACCGCGACGCAGGTTGTTGCTGCGCAGATTGTTGGCCAGCTTCAGCTCGTTCACGCTGACGCCATGATTCTGGGCGATGCGCGACAGGGTATCGCCACTGGTGACCTGATAGGAGCGGGTACGAATACGCTCGCTCTTGGGCAGATCGGCCAGTGCCAGCTCCAGGGTATCGGCATACTCTACCGGTACCAGCAGGCGGTAAGGGCCACGGGGCGACATCACGCCACGGCTCAGGGCCGGATTGACCTCCTTGAGCTGTGACGTGCGCAGACCGGCCAGTTGGGCGGCCACATTCAGATCGATCTGGCTGCCGGTCTCCACCACTCGCAGCTTCGGCTCGTTGGCGAGCACCGGCAACTGTATATTGTACTTGTCCGCATTGCTGATCATGTCAGCCATGGCGAGGATCTTGGGCACATACATCCGGGTTTCGCGGGGCAGATCGAGCGACCAGTAGTCGGTCGGTTTGCCTGCGCGCTGGTTACGCTGGATGGCGTTGCGCACCCGTCCTTCACCGGCATTGTAGGCGGCCAGCGTTTGCAGCCAGTCACCGTCAAAGAAGCGGTTCAGGTACTCCAGATAGTCGAGCGCCGCATTGGTGGAGGCCAGCACATCGCGCCGTCCGTCATACCAGTTGTCGTGGCGCAGACCGAAGTTTCTGCCTGTCGCTGGCACAAACTGCCAGAGTCCGACGGCATTGCTGCGGGATCGGGCATGGGGATCAAACATGCTCTCGATCATCGGGACAGTAATAAGCTCCATTGGCAGCTCACGCCGTTCAATCTCCTCTACCATCAGATAGAGGTAGGGTTCAGCCCGGCTGGCAATGGTCGCCAGATGCTTATCATTGCGCAACAGCCACTCACGTTGCTGGCGGATGCGCGGGTTGTCCGGAGTTTCCAGTTGCATATCATCGCTGATACGCACCCACAGATTGTCCGTATCTTCCATTTCGTCCAGCTGTTCATCGCCAAACAGGAAATGGGAAGAGTGTTTTTTATGCGCTTTTTTCTTGACCTGGGGGGACTTGATCGGCTCGATTGCCGTTAGCGCCCGGTCATCCTGATGGCTCAGGTTTTGGCAGCCGCTGAGCAACAGCGCTGCCAATAAGGCCGTTCGTACCTTCATCTCGTTCCGGTCATTTTTGGGAAAAACAGCTCGCATCATAAGGGGCAATGGCCCCCTGATCAAGGTTTGTTCAAAAAACGTCCTTCCACTGACGCAGGATGGTGAAGGTATCTACCGGATTTTCCACGCATTTTAGCCCATGTTTTTCAGCAGAAAATTTCACTGAATCCTGTTCGCATCGCAGAAAAATGTTGAAAGTGCGTTCGTCACCCAGCCGGGTTGGCAGGCTTGGCAGCCCTTGTTGCCGCAGTTTGCTGATCAGCCCGATCTGGCGGCGGATCGCCGGGTTGTCCGGCTCGACCGCATAGGCAAAACGCAGGTTGGAGAGGGTGTACTCGTGTGCACAATAAATGAGTGTCTCATCGGGCAGGGCGGCGAGTCGTTGCAGCGAGTGGTACATCTGCTCCGGCGTCCCTTCAAACAGGCGGCCACAACCGGCCGAGAAGAGGGTATCGCCACAAAACAGCATGCCGTTGCCGTGGTAGGCGATGTGGCCGCGAGTGTGCCCGGGCACATGGATCACCTCGAGGGCGAGGCCGTGCCAGTTGATCTGATCGCCATCTTCCAGCCACTGACCGTGGTGATCCGGCATCGGGTCAAGTTTGGGGCCATAGAGCCGGGCGTGGGGGAAGTGGGCAAGCAGGTCGGTGACGCCCCCGACATGGTCGTGATGGTGATGGGTCAGCAGGATGGCATCGAGCACCAGCCCCAATGCCTCGAGCCGCTCCAGCACGGGTGCGGCATCGCCCGGATCGACCACCAGACAGTGATTTTCTTGGCGGATCAACCAGATGTAGTTGTCATTAAAGGCTGGAACTGTGATCACTGGATACATGAGTCTGCTTCTCTTTAGGGAGGGTATCTTATATAACAGGATGGCGTTCGAAACCCCGAGTTGAGCCCTATTATGCAGGTGGCACGTACCGAACAACAAATCGAGATCCCGACCAGCTGGTCTGCATTGCCTATGGGGGACTGGGTGGCGGCCGAGATCCAGGAGCGGCTCGACAACTGGTGTCCCAATCTGTTTGGGTATCATCTGCTGAAAATTGGCGCTCTGAGCGCCGAACTCTCCTGCAAACGCTCCTCCATTCGTCACCAGATCGGTGTCGCCCCCGGCGGGCGGCTGCTCGACATGTATGGCGATCCCCTCGATCTGCCGGTGCGGACCGGCAGCGTCGATGCCTGCCTGCTGGCCCACTGCCTCGATTTCTCTGCCGATCCTCATCAGGTGTTGCGCGAAGCCGAAAGGGTGCTGACCGACGATGGCTGGCTGATCATCAGTGGTTATAACCCCATGAGTCTGGTCGGGATCGGTCACTGTGTGCCGTTCTTGCGGCGCAGAATGCCCTGGTCGGCACGGATGTTCACCCCGGGGCGGGTGACGGACTGGTTGCATCTGCTGGGATGCGAGGTGATGTTCGACGAGCGTTTCGGTTACTCGTTTATGGGGAAACAGAGCTGGCACAGCTGGTGGCGGGAGAGTATCGGGCGGGATTATTGCAGGGCATTTGCATCGGTATACGTGATTGCGGCCCGTAAACGGCGCTTTCCACTGATCCCGGTGCGGCGGCGCTGGCAACTGCCAAAGTCCCTCGCCACACCGGGAATGGCCCGTCAGGGCTGGTAGCCGGTATCCTCGGCCAGATCCTTGCCGCAGGCGGCCTCTCTGGCCAGCTCGTCGCACCGTTCGTTCTCCGGGTGGCCGGAGTGACCCTTCACCCAGAGCCACTCAATCTGGTGGCGACCCACTTCCGCATCCAGCTCCTTCCAGAGATCGACGTTCTTGACCGGTTGCCGGTTGGCGGTCATCCACCCTTTCTTCTTCCAGCCGATGATCCACTGGGTGATCCCCTGGCGGACATACTGGCTGTCGGTAGTGAGGCGCACCTTGCACGGTTCGTTGAGGGTACGCAGCCCCATGATGGCGGCCATCAGCTCCATCCGATTATTGGTGGTCAACTTGAATCCGGCGGAAATCTCTTTGCGGTGCTTGCCGTAGACCATGACGGCCCCGTAACCACCCGGGCCCGGATTGCCGAGGCAGGAGCCGTCGGTATAGACATCAATCTGTTTTAACATGAGCAATCAATCTGTTTTAACATGAGGCTTGGGGTAAACTAGCGAGTAAGTAAAGCCGAAGTTTGACATAGATTGGATCATGAACACACCCCAACTGAATCGCCAGATCATTCTGGATACTGAAACCACAGGTATGAATACGGCGGGCGGCCCTGTCTATCTGGGGCACCGCATTATCGAAATCGGCTGTGTGGAGGTGATCAACCGCAAGCTGACCGGTAACCACTATCACGTCTATATCAAGCCTGATCGTCTGGTCGACCCGGAAGCGATCCAGGTGCACGGTATCACCGACGAGTTTCTGCGTGACAAACCGTCGTTCAGCCAGATTGCCGACGAATTCCTCGACTTCATCCGCGGCGCCGAACTGATTGCCCACAACGCGCCGTTTGACGTGAGCTTCATGGACTACGAGTTCAGCAAGCTCGGACTCAACTTCAAGACGGCGGATATCTGCACCATCACAGATACCCTGGCGATGGCGCGGGATCTCTTCCCCGGCAAGCGCAACAATCTGGATGTGCTGTGCGATCGTTACGGTATCGACAACTCCCACCGTACCCTGCACGGGGCTCTGCTCGATGCGGAGATCCTGGCGGACGTCTACCTGCTGATGACCGGCGGCCAGACCAAACTCAATCTGGCCACCGAAAGCAACGAAAACGAAAGCAATCAGGACACCAGCATTCGCCGGTTGGAGAGCAACCGACCCACCCTCAAGGTGGTGCGTGCCAGTGCCGAGGTTCAGGCCCTGCACGAAGCGAGACTGGATCTGGTACAGAAGAAGGGAGGAAGTTGTCTGTGGCGGCAATGAGCAAGTGGTGTGCCGGTCTGCTGCTGTTGCTCTCGCTGGGAGCGACGGCAACCGAGGTATTTGCTCCCTCCGATATTCCGCTGCTGGATAACCGCTTTCGCATCGATTACGGCGTGAAGGAGATCACCTTCATTATCAAGCGCAAGCCGGGCTCCCCCTCGGTGATCCTGGTTCGCCCCGATGGCAGCAAGCTTTACGTGGGCAAGGTCAAACCCGCCGACGTGGGTTGGCTGGCGCTGCCGGAGCATGATCTCATTACCCTGCGCAATCCCATGCCGGGCCCCTGGCAGGCGATTGGCGAGGTGGATCCCGACAACCGGGTGCGCATTCTCTCCGATATCCGGCTCGATATCGCCGCCCTGCCGATGCAGCTCTATCAGGGGGAGGTGGTCAAGCTCAAGGCGTGGTTGCTGATCAATGGTCAGCCGCCGAAAGATAAATACTATCTCTCTGATCTTGGCATGACCGTCAAGCTGCAATCGTTCAGCGATGCCGATAAGAAAGAGGTCGTGCTGGATCAAGTACTTGGCCACTATCGCGATGATGGCAAGGGGCTCGACGAAGTGCCGGGCGATGGCATCATGACGGCGGAAGTGACGCTGCAGGATATTCCCGGTGGCAAGTACCGCGCCATGTTCAGCACGGGCAATCAGGTGTTTGTCCGTGCCCGTTATCAGGATGTGCTGCTTTACCCCTATCCGTTCAGCTATAACTTGTCGCCGCCTTCGGATGAGCTGGGTGCCAAGCTCTCACTGCTAATCGACCGTGATGAGCTGGATCCCGCTTCCGTGGTGGTCAAGGGGAGTGTGACCAGCAATGTGGGCAGCCTCTACGAGTTCAGCGAGACCGCCAGCGACCCCAAGCTTGATATCGATCTCTCCAACATCAAGGAGGTCGGTCAGCATGAGGTGAAAGCAACCCTCTATGGCACCACTCGCCTCGGCCGTGAGCTGAAAATCGAGTTGCCGGTGAAAACCTTCAATGTCTTCCCGCCACCGCCGCCTCCTGTAGAGGTGGTGTCGGCCGCCGCACCGGCCTCCAGTGCCGAGGCGACCCATGAAGCTCCGGCAGAGGAGGAAATGGGCTGGCTGATCTGGGCATTGGCGGGTGGTGGTGTGCTGCTGGCGGTATTGGGTGGGGTCGGGTTTGTGGTGATACAAAAACGGCGTGCCCTGAAGCGTGCTCTGGCCGCTGCGCAGGCCGAGAACCAGCAAGCCGGACAACCTGCTGCCAAGCTGGATCTCAATCTGCCAGAGCAGTAACCCTCGTACTTCTCGCTCTGAAGTGACGTGATGCCAGATATAGAAAACCGCCCTGATAAGCAGGGCGGTTTTTTTTAGTTCATAAACAGAACATGCTGGCTATCAGTGTTCGCCGATATAGACATCCTTGTTCTGCTCGCGGATCTCGAGGAACTTGTCCAGATTGGCCATCATCAGCTCGACCAGCTGGGGGTCGAAATGCTGCCCCTTCTCCTCTTCAATCAGGGTCAGCACCTTGTCCAGCGGCCACGCCTTCTTGTAGCAGCGATCCGAACCCAGGGCATCGAACACGTCAGCCAGCGCCACAATCCGCCCCTCCAGCGGAATATCCGTCCCTTTCAGACCGCGGGGATAGCCACTGCCATTCCATTTCTCATGGTGATTGCCAGCGATGGTGGCACCAATCTGAAACAGCGCCAGATCGCTGCCGGAGAGCATATCCTGCCCGAGCTGGGCGTGGGTTTTCATGATCTCCCACTCTTCCGGTGTCAGCTTGCCCGGCTTGTGCAAGATGGCATCGGGAATTCCCACCTTGCCAATGTCATGGAGCGGCGAGGCACGTTTCACCAGCTCGCTCTGCTCTTCGCTCATGCCCATCAGGTGGCAGAACTGTTCTGTATAGAGCGCGACCCGCTTGACGTGCAGCCCTGACTCTTTGGAACGGGTTTCGACCAGTTCGCCGATGCGATAGATGATCTCCCGCTGGTTGTCGGCGATCACCTCATTGAGCCGGATATTCTCCAGCGCCACTATGATGTTTTCGGTAAACAGGGTCAGCAGACTGGTATCGATCTGGCTGAGCTGGCGGGTGGTCTCGATGTGGAACAGCAGGTGGTGGCGCGGATTCTGGCAGTAGAGCACCATCTGGGTGGCGTTATAGACGTTGCTGCGCTTGCTCATAGCCTGGCGCAGGATCTCCGGCGCTTCTGTAAGGAGCATGGAGGGATGGCCGGGGAGCAGGGGCTCCAATACTTGATCCTTCACCTCATAGGCGTATTGCTTGACGTCGTATATCTGGGTTTCCCCCAGATGGAGCAGGGCGCTGAGCTGCTCCTGGGCGCCTTCGACAAACTGGCGCAAGGCCCGTTTCTCAAAGATCCCCTTGGAGGCTTCGATGACTTTTTCCAGCCCCTGACGGTTACTCTCCAGGGTGCGGATATCCCGATATGAGCGCAGGCTGGCCCGCAGCAGGGTGCGCAGCTTCTGGGAGGTGAGCTCGGTTTTATCCTTATAGTCGTTGATGTCGTAGTTGGTGACCACGTCATCTTCCGGCGCCTGGCCGGGCTGGCCGGTACGCAGCACGATACGTACCATCTTGTTTTGCAGGTCTTCACGGACGTATTTGACGACATCTAGGCCGGCGTGGTCGACCTCCATCACCACGTCCAGCAGCAACAGAGCAACGTCCGGGGTGGTGGCCAGCAACTCTTTGGCCTGTGCCGCGGAATAGGCATGCAGAAAATCGATGGGGCGATTGTCAAACTCGAATTTGTTCAAGGTGATTTTGGTGATGCGATGCACTTCAGGCTCATCGTCAACAATCATCACCTTCCAGCCCGCTTGCTGTGCGTCGGGGAGGGAGAGATCGTCATCATCAATAATCAGGATCTGGTCATCCATCATACAATCCTGTTTGGCATCCTGTGCTTACATTAACTGCTTCACTAAGGATAGGAAACTTATTGGGAAATAAAATTTGATCTCGAAAAACTATGGTCGAAATAAGCAAATGGAACCCTTTGTGACTGTGGCGTTGTCCGGCTGCTTTCTTTGCCCAATCATGGAGCTAGCGTGCATAAAGCCTATGTCTGGATTGGGGTGTGTATGCCAGTGGTTGGGGATGTTTGAATCCAGCTTGTAGCTATTAGACGAGAAGTAATCTTATTTGATAGTAATTCCTATTTGCGTGTAGCATGGGCGACACACTCAACGAGGAGCCCCATCGTGTCCCCATCTCTGCCTCCCAATCGCCCCCGTCTGCTGACTGTCAAAGCCATTACCCAGATCACCCCCCATTTGCGTCGCATCACCTTTGGTGGCAGCGAGTTGGCTGACTATCCCTTTACCTGTGGTGGGGCCCATATCAAGGTGATGCTGGCCCAGCCCCATCAGGTAGAGCCGGTGCTGCCTGCCATGACCCCGAGCGGCCCGCGCTGGAGTGACCCGGCTGACAAGCCGGTGATCCGCACCTACACCATCCGCGCATTTCGCCGTGATGAGCAGGAAATTGATATCGACTTCGTGCTGCACGGTGACGGCGGGCCCGCCAGCGCCTTTGCCACCCATGCCAAGCCGGGAGAGAAGGTGATCCTCTCCGGGCCGGGTGGTCCCAACCCCATGCTGAAACCGGCCGATCACTACTGTCTGGTGGGGGATCTCACCGCCTTGCCCGCCATCATGGCGATGTGTGAGGTGATGCCTGCCGAGGCCAGAGGGGAAATTGCGATTCTGGTGCCGGATCAGGCCGATGCTCAGCCGTTGACGCTGCCGGTCGGGGTGCGCTGTCACTGGTTTGTCGGCGAGCCCGAGTCCAGCGGCCTGTTGGAGCATGTGATTGCTCTGCCGCTGGTGCGCGATGGCGGCTTCTTCTGGCTGGGTGGGGAAGAGGCGCTGGTGCTGCCGCTGCGCCGCCATTTTCGCTCTGTGCTCGAGGTGGATCGCCAGTCGCTCTACACCGTGCCGTACTGGCGGCGGGGCAAGAGTGAAGAGGCCTATCACCAGGCCCGTCACGATGTGATGGATAATTAAGCGGATGCGAAAGAATACCTGATTCACTCTTGCAAATAAAAATGATTTGCATTTAGTATTGCGCCGTCCGGGTATTCGTCCGGGCGGCGTTTTTATTTCCGTTGACACAAGAGCGCCCTGTTTTCACGTCGGTTTGGCTGCATGTTGTCAGACCCAACGCAAGGAGTCGTAAAGGGTGGTTAAGTACCAGACCCCTCTGTTCTGGCTGGCATTGTTCCTTCTCTGCACGCTGTTTTGCCTCTCGCTCGCCACCGGTGCGGGCGTCTATGGTGCCCGCGAAGTGCTCAGCTACCTGATGGGTGACGCGCCTTGGGCGAGTGACGAGAAGCTTGCCATGGTGCTCAATACCTTGCGACTGCCGCGCACCCTCTGCGCCATGGTGGTCGGCGCCTCTTTATCTCTGGCTGCTTCCTTGTTGCAGAGCGCGACCCGCAACCCGCTGGCGGAGCCCGGCCTGCTTGGGGTCAACGCCGGGGCCGTCTTTGCGCTGGTGGTGGGGCTTACCTGGTTCGGGGTGGAGTCCGCCTACGGCTATCTGCTCTGGGCCGGACTCGGCGCGCTGCTCGGCAACGTGATTGTGCTGGGGCTTGGCATGATGATTGGCCGCTCCAATCCGCTGAAGCTCATTCTGGTCGGGGTGGCGCTCTCCGCCACCTTCGGCGGTCTCTCCAGCTTTCTGCTGCTCTCCAACAAGATGGTGCTGGAGCAGTACCGCTTCTGGAACCTCGGCTCCCTGTCGGCGGCCAATCTCGATGCCATCATTGCCGTACTGCCCTTCGTGCTGGCGGCGTTTGTCATCACCCTGCTCCTCTGTCGTCAGCTGACCCTGATGCAGATGGGGGACAGTCAGGCCCAGGCGCTGGGGATCCGCCCCAACCGGGTGCGAATTGGCGTGCTGCTGGCCGCCACCCTGTTTACCGCCAGTGCCATCGCCATCGCCGGCCCTATCGGCTTTGTCGGCTTTCTGGCCGCCTACTGTGGCCGACTGGTGGAGCCGGTGAAGCTGTCGGTGCAGGTCTGTTTCTCCGCCCTGTTCGGCATGCTGTTTCTGCTGTTGGCCGACATTCTGGCGCGCTGGCTGATCCAGCCGTTCGAGTTGCCCAACGGGGTCATTCTGGCCCTGATCGGTGCACCTGTGCTGATCGCCATCGTTCATCGCGGGGGCTTTCGTACCCTGCTGACCGTCAAGTGAGGGGCTGATGCGTACACCTACCGATATGCTTTGCCTGCGGGCTGGCAACCGCTCTGTGCTGATCCATCTGCCGAGTTGGCGCTGGCTGGCTCTGCTGGCCATGGCGCTGCTGGCGCTGGCTCTGCTGGCCTTGAGTGTTGGCGGCGGCAAACTCGGCTTTGCCGGGGTGGTCAACACCTTGCTGGGGGAGGGGACCCGGCTTGAGCAGCTAACCCTGTTCAAGATCCGGCTGCCGCGCATTCTTGGGGTGGTGGTGGCGGGGGCCGCCATGGGGCTCTCCGGCTGTCTGGTGCAAACTCTGGTGCGCAACCGGCTGGCTACTCCCGACATGGTGGGGGTCAACAACGGCGCCTCTCTGGCCATCATCGTCTTCTCCCTCTACCTGACGGTAGGCAGCTGGCCCTGGTGGGCGGCCCCCATCGGCGCTATCTTCGCGGCGCTGGTGCTCTATGCCCTCTGCCGCAAACCGGGTGAGCAGGGCTATCTGTTCGTGGTGATCGGTATCGGCCTCTCCGAGCTGTTCGAGGCGCTCGGCCAGTTCGTGATGTCCACTCAGGCCCTGCTGCACTTGAGCTCCCTCTATCTGTGGAATATGGGCAGCTTTATCGCCGTGGGGTACAGCACCATCACCCCCATCGCCATCCTGTTGCTGCTGCTCTGCCCCTGGATTGTTTATCTCTCTCGCTCGCTGGCGGTGCTGCGCTTTGGCCCCGAGATGGCCAGAGGGCTTGGCGTCAACGGCGATCGGGTACAACTGGGCATTCTGGCCCAAGCCATTCTGGTGGCGGCACTCGGCACCGCCATCGGCGGCCCCGTGGTCTTTATCGCCATGGCGGCCCCCATTCTTGCCTCCTGGCTGGTGAAAGACCGGGTAGTGCCGCTCTGGCTGGCGGCACTCAGCGGCGCACTGCTGCTGCTTGCCAGCGATACCCTGGTCCGGGTGCTGGCCAGCCCCCACGAGGTGGCGACCGGTATCATGACCCGCATTCTCGGCGGCCTGTTGCTGCTGTTTCTTCTTGTTAACGATCGCCAGAGGGCTGACTGATGACGCTCACCGTAAATCGCCTCCACTTCGCCTATCAGCAGACCCCCATCCTGCGGGACATCTCCTTCAGCGTGCCGAGGGGCAAGCTGGTGGGGATCGTCGGCCCCAACGGCTGCGGCAAATCGACCCTGCTCAAGCTGCTATCCGGCCAGATGAAAGCCCAACACGGCGAGATCCTGCTCAAGGGCAAGCCGCTTGCCAGCTACCCCATGAAGGGGCTGGCGCGGGAGCTCGCCTATCTGCCCCAGCGGCCGACTCTGCCTGCCGGCATTCTGGTGGAGCAGTTGGTGCAGTATGGCCGCCACCCTCATCAGGGCTGGTTCAATCAGTGGGGCGAGGAGGATGCCCGCATGGTACGCAGCGCCTGCGAGCGGATGCAGCTTGAAAGCATCTGGCAGCAGAGCGCCGTGTCCCTCTCCGGCGGGCAGGCGCAGCGGGCCTGGCTGGCGATGATCCTGGCGCAGGACAGCGACATGGTGCTGCTCGACGAGCCCACCAGTGCCCTCGATATCGGTCACCAGACCGAGGTGATGGAGGCGATCCATCGCATCACCGCCGAGGGCAAAACCGTGCTGCTGGTGATCCACGATCTGGCGATGGCGGCCCGCTACTGTGACGAGCTGATCGCCATCGGCGAGGGGACCATTGCCGCCATGGGCCCGGCCCGGGAGGTGGTGACCAAATCCCTGATCGACCAGCTCTACCAGACCAGTGTCGACATTTTGCATGCCCCCGGCGATGGGGCGCCCATTATCGTGCCCTGTCGCCACGAACATGGCCGCACCCTGCGTTCGGCGAGTTGAGTCATATGGGCCTGCTCTGTGGGCCCGCCGAGTATATTCACGCGGCCGATTATCCGGGCCGTGCAACGAGAAGGAGTGAGATGATGAAGCGTTTTGCCGCCCTGGCAGCAGCCATCCTGATGCTGGCCGCGCCGCTGGTTCAGGCGCAGGAGATGCGTGAAGTGACTGATGCGTTTGGCCAGAAGGTGCAGGTGCCAGTCCAGCCAACACGGGTGGTGGTGCTGAGCGAGCTCGAACTCGACAGCACCCTGACCCTGGGGCTGACCCCCATCGGCGCCGTCAATGGCCGTGGTCAACCTACCTTGCCTCGCTATTTGCTGAACAAGGCGGGCATGGGGATCCAGGTGATCGGCGATCTCGACAGCCCCAATCTGGAGTCGCTGATTGCGCTGGAGCCCGATCTTATCCTGACAGGCCAGACCCGTCCCGAGCTGCTGACCTTGCTGGGGGAGATCGCGCCGACCGTGGTGACCAGCAAGTGGGGTGAGCCGTGGCAGGATAGCTTCCGCCGCACTGCTCACACCCTCAACCGCGACCAGCAAGGGGATACTTTCTTGCTGCAGTATGCCGAGCGGTTGACTCAGGCCCGCAGCAAGCTGGCCAAGCATCAGGGGGAGAGCATCAGCATAGTGCGCTGGAACCCCAAGGGGCCGAGCTTTATGTATCAGGGCACCTTTGCCAGCAGCGTAGTGGAGTCGATGGGGCTGGTGCGTCCGAGCAAACAACAGGGGACTGGCGCGCCCCACTCACCGGCGCTGAGTCTGGAGTCCCTCAACCTGCTGGATGCAGACTGGCTGGTGGTCGGCACTCTGAGCGCCAGCGGTGATGCGGTGGATGCCATGCGTCAGGCGGAGCAGACCCCGGCGTTCCAGCAGCTGCCGGTGATCAAGGCCAAGCGCTTTGGCGCCGTGGATGGGTCGCTCTGGACCTCCAGCGGCGGCCCGCAGGCGGCCCTCAAGGTGATCGAGGATGTGGAGCAGTTGCTGGCAACTCGCAGCTGAGTGCCATGCGCACCAGAGGTTGACCCAACGAACAGGTTGAGCAAAAGAAGAGGGAGGCCGATGCCTCCCTCTTGCGTTGTCACTGTCTATCGTGACCTCTTCGGCGAGCCAGAGCCGTTTATTGCGGCTGGATGGCTGTCACTGTGAGCTTGCCGCTCTGGCTTTCGGCATGAAAGTGGATGGCATCCCCCACCTTGAGCCCTTTGAACTGGGCCGGATCTGCCACTCGAAAGACCATGGTCATGGCGGGCATCTTGAGATTCTCGATCGCCTCGTGCTTGATGCCGACTTTGCCGCTCCCCTCATCGAGGCGGGTAATGACCCCCTTGGTCATCACCATTGCGCCCTGTTCGCTCATCTCACCCGTCTGGCTCATCTCGTGCCCTTCATGGTGCATCATCTCCTCTGCTTGCAGGTTGGTCTGGGTGGCAAAGCCAAGCAGCAATGTCAGGATCAGCGTCTTGTAGTTCATGGTGTTTTCCTTCAATCGTTCAGTCGAAAAGGGTTGGGAAATCGGGTCATTCGGATTGTTGATAAGCAGGCAGGTTGCGGCTGCGCCACAGGTAGTAGGCTGCGGGCAGCACCAACAGGGTCAGCACTAGCGCGCTCACCATGCCGCCGATCATGGGAGCGGCGATGCGCTGCATCACCTCGGAGCCGGTGCCATGGCTCCACATGATGGGCAAGAGGCCGGCGATGATGGTGACTACCGTCATCATCTTGGGGCGAAGGCGCAGGGCGGCGCCGTGGATCACCGCCCGGTGCAGACCCGCCTTGTCCGGCTTGCCGCTGGCCACGAGGTCATCCCAGGCATGGTTGAGGTAGACCAGCATCAAGACGCCGGTCTCTACCGCCACCCCCGCCAGAGCGATAAAGCCCACCCCGACTGCCACAGAGAGGTTGAAGTCGAGCAGCCAGAGGGTCCAGATCCCGCCCACCACCGCCAGCGGCAAGGTGGTGAGAATGAGCAGCACCTCCTGAACGCGGCGAAACGCCAGATAGAGCAGCAGCACGATAATGGCGACCGTCAGCGGCACCACGTAGGCGAGGCGCGCCTTGGCCCGCTCCATGTACTCGTATTGGCCAGACCAGGTGAGGGCGTAGCCTGCCGGCAGCACCAGCTGTTTGTTCACCTCTGCCTTGGCCTCATCGACGAAGGAGCCGATATCGCGGCCGCGAATGTCGACGTAGACCCAGCCGTTGAGGCGCGCGTTTTCACTGCGCAGCATGGGGGCTTCATCGCTGATGTAGACCCGGGCCACGTCCGCCAGCGCGATTCGTGCCCCGCTCGGCGTCACCACCGGCAGCAGCTCTAGGCTCGCCACCGAGTCGCGATAGCTCTGGGGGTAACGCAGGTTGATGGGATAGCGCTCGCGCCCCTCGATGGTCTGGCCCACCTCCATGCCGCCCACCGCGGTGGCGAGTACCGCCTGTACGTCGGCGATGTTGAGGCCGTAACGGGCCGCTTTGAGCCGGTCGATATCCACCTTGACGTAGCGGCCACCCGCCACCCGCTCGGCGTAGACCGATGAGGCACCCTCCACCTTGCCAACGATCTGTTCGAGCTGTTGGCCGAGTTGCTGGATCACCTTGAGATCCGGCCCCGCTATCTTGATGCCGACCGGGGTCTTGATACCGGTAGCCAGCATGTCGATGCGGGTCTTGATGGGGGGCACCCAGGCGTTGGTGAGACCTGGGAAACGGATGAGGGAGTCGAGCTCCTCTTTGAGCTTCTCCGGGGTCATGCCGGGGCGCCACTGATCGCGGGGCTTGAGCTGGATGCTGGTCTCCATCATCACCAGATCGGCAGGGTCGGTGGCGGTTTCGGCGCGCCCCGCCTTGCCGAACACGTTTTGCACCTCGGGCACGGTACGAATGAGCTTGTCGGTCTGCTGCAAAATCTCCCGCGCCTTGCCCACCGAGATATTGGCCGCTGTGGTGGGCATATACATGATGTCCCCCTCATCGAGCGGCGGTATGAACTCGGAGCCCAAGTACTTGAGCGGCCAGAAGCCCGCCACCGTCACCACGGCGGCGATGGCCAGGGTGGTTTTCGGACGGGCCAGCACGGCTTTGAGCAGCGGCACATATGCCTGGCTTAGCCAGCGGTTCAGCGGATTGGCCTGCTCGGCCAGCACCTTGCCACGGATAAAGTAACCCATGATCACCGGCACCAGCGTGATGGCGAGCGCGGCAGCCGCCGCCATGGCATAGGTCTTGGTGTAGGCGAGGGGGTGGAACATCCGCCCCTCCTGCGCCTCCAGCGCGAACACCGGCAGGAAGCTGATGGTGATGATCAGCAGGGAGAAAAAGATGGCAGGCCCCACTTCGATGCTCGCCTTGGTGATGATGTGCCAGCGGTTCTTGTCGGTGAGCGCCTCCCGCTCCATGTGCTTGTGGACGTTCTCGATCATCACGATGGCGCCATCCACCATGGCGCCGATGGCGATGGCGATGCCCCCCAGCGACATGATGTTGGCGTTGATCCCCTGCAGGTGCATCACGATAAAGGCCACCAGAATGGCGATGGGTAGGGTGATGACCACCACCAGCGACGAGCGCAGGTGGAACAGGAAGGCGAGGCAGACCAGCACCACCACCGCAAACTCCTCCAGCAGCTTGCCGGAGAGATTGTCGATGGCACGCTGGATAAGGTCGGATCGATCATAGACGGTGACCACCTCCACCCCCTCTGGCAGGCTGCTCTTCAGCTCCGCCAACCGTGCCTTGACTCCGTCGATGGTGTGCTGGGCATTCTCGCCGTAGCGCATCACAATGATGCCGCCCACCACTTCCCCTTCGCCGTTGAGCTCGGCAATGCCGCGCCGCATCTGGGGGCCGGTGACCACATCCGCCACATCCCCTAGCAGCAGCGGGGCGCCGCGTACCGTGGTGCCGAGCGGGATCTGCTTCAGATCCTCGACACTCTTCAGATAGCCGTTGGAGCGCACCATGTACTCCGCTTCCGCCATCTCGATGACGGAGGCGCCTGTCTCCTGATTACCCTGCTTGATGGCGGTCTCGATAAGAGAGAGCGGAATGCCGTAGGCGCGCAGCTTGTCCGGATCGACCCGTACCTGATACTGGCGCACCATGCCGCCGACTGTGGCAACTTCGGAGACCCCATCCACCGTCTGCAACTCGTACTTGAGGAACCAGTTCTGCAGGGAGGTGAGCTGGCTGAGGTCATGCTTGCCAGTTCTGTCCACCAGCGCGTATTGATAGACCCAGCCCACCCCGGTGGCATCGGGGCCGAGCTGGGGGCGGGCGGAGGCGGGCAGGTTGGGGGCCACCTGGCTCAGGTACTCCAGCACCCGGGCACGGGCCCAGTAGAGGTCGGTGTTGTCGTCAAACAGCACATAGACGAAGGAGTCGCCGAAGAAGGAGTAGCCGCGCACCGTGGTCGCCCCCGGCACCGCCAGCATGGCGGTGGTGAGCGGGTAGGTCACCTGATCCTCCACCACCTGAGGTGCCTGGCCCGGATAGGCCGTCTTGATGATCACCTGCACGTCGGAGAGATCCGGCAGGGCATCCACCGGGGTTTGCTTGACCGACCAGAGCCCCCAGGCGGTGAGCATGAGGGTCAATAGCAGCACCAGAAAGCGGTTGCCGATGGACCAGCGAATAATCGACGGGATCATGATTGAACTCCTTTCTCACCAAGTACAGAGAGCGGAGAGCGGTTGCCTGCTAGGCAGCGAATGATGGCAGGGATCATGATTTCTTCTCCACCTCGGGCATCGCCATCTGATGTTGGCTATGGTCCATGCCTTCCATCTTTTCCATCTCATCCGTTCCACGCTTGGCGTCGCCGTCAGTAGCGGGTGCCTTCTCCTGATGGATGGTGGTGATGCGGTACTCATCCCCCTCCTGCATCACCTGCAGGTGCAGGGTCTGCCCCTCGACCAGCTTGCTGATGTCGACTCCTTCGGCGACGGTGAACTCCATCTCCATGGCGGGCCACTGCCACTCGGGGATGGGCTGGTGGGAGACCATCAGGGTGCGGTTGGCCAGATCGATGCTTTCAACCTCGCCCTGGGTCCACACCTGGGCAGGGCGCACTGCCGTCATACGCTGGAAGTCTGAATCGATGGCTGACTCGGAGTCGAGCAGGAACTGGGCCGAGCTGACGATGTTATCCCCAGCCTCTACCCCCGCCTTGATGGCGACCTTATCGCCAAACTGGGTGCCGAGAGTGACGGCGACCGACTTGAAGTTGCCATCCCCCAACGCCAGCACCAGCCGATCCTGACTGCCGGTGCGGATCACCGCTTCGCTCGGCACCACCAATTGCGGCTCTCCCTGCCCGGTGCGAATGCTCACCTTGGCAAACATATTGGGTTTCAAAAACTCGTCCGGGTTGGCAAAGCGCAGGCGCACCTTGAGGGTGCGGGTAGCTGCGTCCAGTGTCGGGTAGAGGTAATCCACCTTACCTTGCCAACTGCGACCGGGGGCATAGTCGAGAGTCATGGTGACCGGATCCCCCACCTTCAGCTGGGCGGCTTGACGTTCAAACACCTCGGCACTGACCCACACCTGCTGGAGGGTGCTGATGTTAAAGAGCGCCGCAGCGGGCTCAACATACTGGCCCTCGCGCACCTTGAGCTCGGAGACATAACCGCTGCTGGGGGCGTAAATGCTGATGGTTTCGCGCACCTGACGGCTGCGTTTGAGGGCCGCTATCTGATCCGCCGGCACCTGCAGGGACTTGAGCTTGCCCTCGGCAGCGCGCAGCAGCAGCGGGTTGGCGGTGTTGAGTGCCAGCAGGTATTCGTGCTGGGCGTTGACCAGATCCGGCGCGTAGAGCTCGTAAATAAGGCTCCCCTTGCTCACCTGCTGCCCCTCGCTCTTGATGGCGAGGGTGCGGATCCAGCCTGCCATGCGAGCGTTGATCGCCTCCAGCCGATCCTCGTCATACCCGACATAGCCCACCGTCTCGATCTGCTGGTGGATAGGCAGTCGCTCGACCTTAGCCAGTCGCACCCCCAGGTTCTGCCGGATCTCGGGGCTGATGGTGACGGTGCCCGGCGAGCCGTTTTTTTGTTCCTCATAGACGGGGATAAAGTCCATCCCCATGTTGTCCTTGGCAGGGGCATCGCGCTTGTCGCGGGGATCCATGGGGTTGACCCAGTAAAGGGGCGTCTTCTCTTTGACACTAGAGCCATCGGAGGTCTGTTTGGCGGCCCAGTAGCCGCCACCAGCTCCAAGGGCAAGTAGCAGGGCCGACATCAGGACGGTCTTGTTCATGACTGGCCTCCGGCGCGGATCTGCATGCAGAAAGTGCAGGAGGGTAATGCGCCCGCAAAGGCAGCAACCTTGGACGGTGAAAAGTGGGCTGGTGACATAATACGTCTTCTCTTTTGCAGGCCGCCGGTCGGGTGAGGTGCAAGGCATCACCAAAGGGGCTGGCGGCAAACGGGGCGCAGCTGTATCAGTGCGCACGGCTCCCTGTGAGCGGACCGGTTTGGCCGGGGCACAGGGTCAAGGCAAGGCGGCAGGAAACGGGCAAGTTAAAGCTTGCCTGTGCCGCAAGAGAAGGACTTTCTAGTGGCGTAACACCGACAGCATCAGATGTCGGCGTGGCCAGGAGGGAGGGTGAGTACCGCGCGAGCGCAGGAAGGGATCCCGCAACCAGTTATCAAGCAGTGACGCTGCGACGTTGTTGCCAAGTAGCAGGGGGAAGATCAGCAGGGCGACCAGTACACCCAGCAGAGCCATCGCGCCGAAGGAGGGGGCATTGATGCCTGTCTGCATCTGGCACTCATCGCCCATGGCTGACCCCTCGTCTCCCTGATGGCAGGAGAGGGGCATGACATCGCCCGGGTGATCCATAGCAGGCATTGCATGAGAGATATCGCCATCCGCCATCGCCATGGATGAATCGAACATCACCATCGACTGGGCGCTGCTTGGGGTCGGCTCGGAGGAGAGGGGAGAACCATGCCAGCTGATGCAGAGAGTCAGATTGCAGACGAGCAGCAGCGCCAGCAATAGCCGGGCCAGAGCAACTGAGGGCAATCTTGCAGCAAGCTGGGTGAGTGACAATCCGGGCATCCTTCGGGAACAAGTTGCCAAACTCTAAACCTTGCTCGCAGGAGAAGGTCAAGGTTTCTGCTGGCGCTGCTGTTGCAGGTAGAGGTCACTGTATTTCTCCAGCAACTGGTCTATCCATTGGCTAATGCCGAGCGCTTGCAACATGGGCTCCAGTTGTTCGAGGGTGCCAAGATGCGGAGATTGCAGTGAAACAGAAATATAGAGCTCACCACGCTGCAGTGGCCACTGCAGATCAGCCAGCTCGCTGTCCGGGTAATTGTCGCTCAGAAACAGGCGACCGGAAGAGCGGCCGTAAGGAACGAAGTCGACTCGGTCACTAGCCAGCAGGCCAAATACCTGCTTGAGGGAGTTGACCCTGTAGATGCGGGTATTCTCTTGCAAAAAATCATCCATTTCGCTGCCAAGGCTAACGCCTATCATCATGGCGCCCCGCAATCCGGTCAGATCCTCCCGTCGTTGCAGCAAGCGGCTTCCGGGTTGGCGCACGAACACCGCCATGTCATTGATGGCCATGGGCGTTCGGGTAAAGCGGGAGTAGTGCGCTCTCTCTTCGTTGCGCAGCGCACAGATATTGATGTCGACCTCTCCTTTCGCCACTTTCTGCTGACAGCGGGCCCAGGGGCCCACATAGGAGAGATCCACGTTGAAACCCAACCGTTGATAGAGGGTACTGACGACTTCGGCACAAACGCCGATGATCTTGCCATCGCTCAGCCAGTTCCAGGGGGGATAATCGTGATGACCACAGGCGGAGAGGGTAGTGGTCGTCAAGGTTGTCGCGAGCCAGAGCTGAGCCAGCATATCCGGATCCTGTGCAAAAAAGTCTCTATGTGTGTCATTGAAGCACACCGCAGACAAAAAATACCCCCGCACGGGCGGGGGTAGTTTGTTATCGGTGGAACGCCTGGGGAGAGCGTTACTGCTTGGCGCGCTTTTCCGATCCTCTCATGATGAGGCGGAAGAAGAGCGGGATAAAGAAGATGGCGATAAAGGTGGCCGCGAGCATGCCGCCGATCACCGGCCAGCCGAGGGCGTGACGGCTTGCCGCACCGGCCCCGCTGGAGGTGACCAAAGGCACACAGCCGAGGATGAAGGCGAGCGAGGTCATCACGATGGGACGGAAACGCAGGCGTGCCGCCTCCAGTGCCGACTCGATGAGGCTCATCCCCTCTTCGTGCTTCATCACCGCGAACTCCACGATCAGGATGGCGTTCTTGGCGGCAAGGCCGACCAGGGTCACCAGCCCGATCTGGAAGTAGACGTTGTTGGTCAGCCCCACCAGCCAGGTGGCGAGCAGGGCACCGAACAGGGCGAACGGTACGGCGGTGATCACCGCAAACGGCAGGCTCCAGCGTTCATACTGGGCGGCCAGAATGAGGAAGATCATCACGATACCGAAACCAAAGGCCATGCCTGCGCTGCCTGCGGCCGCTTTCTCCTGATAGGCGGAGCCGGTCCACTCCAGCTTGGCGTCGTTGCCAAGAGCCTCATTGGCGACCTCTTCCAGCGCGGCGATGGCCTGACCCGAGCTGTAGCCTGGGGCGGGCTGGGCCATGATCTTGGCGGCCTGGAAGATGTTGAAGCGTTCGACCAGTTCGGGGCCGGTGGCATCACGCACCGTCACCAGACTGCTGAGCGGGATCATCTCCCCCTTGTCGGAGCGGACATAGACGTTGCGGATGTCGCTCTTCTTGGCGCGGTAGTCGGCCTCGGACTGCAACTGCACCCGGTAGGTACGGCCGAACTGGTTGAAGTCGTTGACATAGACCTGGCCGAAGGTGGCCTGCATGGTGTCGAACACCGCGTTGATCGGCAGCCCAAGCGCCTTGGCCTTTTCGCGATCCAGGTCGAGATAGACCTGCGGCACGTTGGCGCGGTAGGTGCTGGTGACGCTGGCAAACTCCGGGCGCGCCTTGGCCGCTTCGAGGAAGCGTTGCACTTCGCCTGAGAAGGCCTGGGCGTTGCCGGTGCCACGGTTTTGCAGATAGGCCTCAAGGCCACCTGTGGTGGACATCCCCTGAATGGGAGGCGGGTTGAAGGAGGCGACAAAGCCATCCGCCAGCCCCATCAGGCTCAAGCCCTGGAAGGTCTTGGCCAGCGAGAAGGAGTCCTGCCCGGCCCCCTGACGCTCACTCCAGTCCTTCAGGGTAATGAAGGTCATGCCGCTGTTGCTGATGATGGCATTGGAGAGAATGTCAAAGCCCGAGAAGGTGATCACATCCTTCACATGGGGGTTGGCCATGGCGATCTTGTCGAACTGATCCGCCACTGCTTGGGTCCGGCTCATCGCGGCGGCATCCGGCAGCATGACGGCGGAGATGAGGTAGCCCTGATCTTCGTTTGGTACCAGTTCGCCCGGCACTTTCAGGAAGAGGCCGTAGATGGAGAGGATCAGCACGGCGATGATGGCAAAGGCGACCCCCACCCGACGGTTGAGGAAGGCCACACCCCGTACATAGCCGCGGGTCAGCTGGTCAAATTTTTCGTTGAACCAGACGAAGAAGCGGGCCGGTTTGTGGTGTCCCTCTTTCAGCAACACGGCACAGAGGGCCGGGGAGAGAGTCAGTGCCACCAGACCGGAGATGGCGACCGAGACCGCGACCGTGATGGCGAACTGTTTGTACATCACCCCGGTCATGCCACCCATAAAGGCGACCGGCAGGAACACGGCGCAGAGCACCAGCACGATGGCGACCACCGGACCGGAGACCTCCTGCATGGCGAGGATGGCAGCCTCCTTGGCGGAGCACTTCTTCTCGCTCATGATCCGCTCGACGTTTTCGAGCACCACGATGGCGTCATCCACCACGATGCCGATGGCAAGCACCATGCCGAACAGGGTCAGCAGGTTGATGGAGAAACCGAGCACCAGCATGCCGGCGAAGGTCCCGATAAGCGACACCGGCACCGCGATACAGGGGATCAGGGTGGCGCGGAAGTTTTGCAGGAACAGATAGACCACCACGAACACCAGTACGATCGCCTCGAACAGGGTGTGTACCACCTCTTCGATGGAGATCTTCACGAACTCGGTGGTGTCGTAGGGGATCTGGTACTCGATATCCTGCGGGAAGCGCTCCTTGAGCCGCTCCATGGTGGCATGTACCGCATCGGCAACCGCGACGGCGTTGGCGCCCGGCTGCAGATAGGTGGCGATACCGATGGCCGGTTTGCCGTTGGCGCGGGCCACCAGGTCATAATCCTTGCCCCCCAGCTCGACCCGGGCGACATCGCGGACCCGGATCTTGGAGCCATCGGGCATGGAGCGGACGATGATGTTCTGGAACTCCTTCACATCCTCAAGGCGCCCTTTGGTCTGCACCGTGTAGGTGAAGTCGATGGGGGCCGTGGTGGGTTGGGCTCCGATCTTGCCCGCAGCGAACTGGGTGTTCTGCTCGCGAATGGCGCCGATCACGTCGCTCGGGGTGAGCTCGAGCTGGGCCAGTCGATCCGGCCGCAACCAGATGCGCATCGCGTAGTCGGTACCGCCAAACAGAGTGGTATCACCGATGCCGGGAATCCGCTTGAGCTCATCGATGATGTTGAGCAGGGCGTAGTTCGACAGATAGGTGGTATCAAACGAGCCGTTCGGTGACTGGAGGGTGACCACCTGCAGGATGGAGGTCGATTTCTTCTTGACCGTCACCCCCTGCTTTTTCACCTCTTCCGGCAGCTGGGCCATGGCGGCTGAGACCCGGTTGTTGACGTTGATGGTGGCCTGATCCGGATCGGTGCCGATCTCGAAGTAGACGTTGAGGTTCATCTGGCCGTTGGAGGCCGACCCCGACTGCATGTAGATCATCCGCTCGACGCCGTTGATCTGCTGCTCCAGCGGCGCTGCCACGGTCTGGGAGATCACCTCCGGGGTTGCGCCCGGATAAAACGCCGTGACCGAGACCACCGGCGGGGTGATCTGGGGATATTGCTCGATGGGGAGCGCCCGCATCGCCGCCAACCCGCCCAGCACGATAATGATCGAAATCACGCTGGCGAAGATGGGGCGTTCTATGAAGAACTTGGAAAACATACGGGCTCCTTACTTGGCCGCAGACTGGCTGACCACCTTGCCGGTGATCGCCTTCATCTCGTCGGCAGAGACAGGTTTCACCACGGCGCCGGGGCGAGCCTTCATCAAGCCTTCGACGATATAGCGCTCACCTGCCTGCAGACCGTTCTCGATCAGCACGCCGGAGTCGACTGCCGCGCCCAGGGTCACCGGACGGGGCACCACCTTGTTGTCGGCATCGACCACCATCACCATGCGGTCAGCCTGGGACTGGACGATGGCGCGCGGCGGCACCACGATGGCGTTTTTGCGGGTGCCCAGATCGATGGTCATACGGACAAACTGGCCGGGCAGCAGTACGCCGTCCTTGTTGTCGAAGATGGCACGGGCACGGATGGTGCCGGTCTGGGGATCGACCCGGTTGTCGGAGAAGTTGAGCTTGCCCGCCTCCGGATAGAGGGAGCCATCGGCCAGACGAATATGGGTGCGCCAGGTGGTGGCATCCTTCGCCTCAATCACCCCTTTCTTTACCGAGTTTTCGAAGTTGAGGCGATCCTGCTCCGAGTAGGAGAAGTTGACATAGAGCGGATCAAACTGGGTGATGGTAGTGAGCAGGCCGTTGTCGCCGCTGGTGGAGATAAGGCTCCCCTCGGACTGGGAGCTCTTGCTCGCCATGCCGTTGATGGGGGCGGTCACCTGGGTGTAGCTGAGGTTGAGCTCCGCCTCTTTCACCTTGGCCTGAGCGGCCTGATGGCTGGCGATGGCCGCTTCATAGTTGGCGATGGTGTCGTCATAGTCCTTGCGGCTCACCACCTGACGCTTGAAGAGGGGAATGATGCGATCCCGATCGGCACGGGCCTTGTTGAGACGGGCCTGCTCCTGAGCCAAAGTCCCTTTGGCCTGCTCCAGTGCCACTTTGTAGGGCTCCGGGTCAATCAGAAACAGCTCCTGACCGGCGGTAACCGGCTGGCCTTCCACATAAGTGCGCTTGAGCAGGATGCCACTGACCCGGGAGCGCACATCAATCTCGCGAAAACCGGCGGTCTCTCCCACCATCTCGGTGGTGAGCGGCACATCGGTCAGCTTGACCTCGGCGACCACCACAGGGACGGCGGGCATGGTCTGGGCCGTCTGGGTCGTCTCGCCGCCACAGGCACTCAGACCGCTGATCAGCGCCAGGGTCAGCAAGCTGCGTTTGTAAACCTCTCTTCCGGCATTGGGCACCTTCATCATCACACTCCTGTTGGATCGATTTCGGCTGCTGCGTTCAGCATGTTTCTCCATACACATCATTAACTTCATGATTAAAAAAACAACTTCTTTATGATTGGAATGGGAGATGATAGGGCGGCAACCTTGAACACAACCTTCTCAAAGTGACAATTAGGGTTGCCGATTGACGAAAAAAGTCTGACTTTTCCGATTTGGGCGGGGGGCTTCGGGGATGTTCATCCCGGGCCCGGGCTCTTCGTAACCGTATCACGCCAGCCACTCCTTGCTGCAAAAAATAAGGTGCCATAAGGCACCTTGTCTGGATGGGTTTTTTACGCCCTTTTATCGCAGGCAACCGCGAGCCGCTTCACAGTTTACGAATTCGTCGCGGCTCATCGGTTAATCTTGCGCCGCATCAGGCGAAGCAGGCCCAGATGGGGGCGTGGTCGGAGGGTTTCTCGATGCCGCGCAGCTCGTAGTCGATACCGGTCTCGGTCACCTTGTCCTTGAGGGCGTCCGAGGCCATGATGAGGTCGATGCGCAGGCCGCGGTTCTCGTCAAAGCCCTTGGAGCGGTAGTCAAACCAGGAGAAACGCTCGCACTCGGTGGGGTTGGCGGCGCGGAAGGTGTCGGTGAGGCCAAACCCTTTCAGTCGCTCCATCCATTCGCGCTCGATGGGCAGGAAGGAGCATTTGCCATCCCGCAGCCAGCGTTTGCGGTTTGCCTCGCCGATGCCGATGTCGAGATCGGTGGGGGAGATATTCATATCCCCGATCAGCACCAGCTGGTCGTCCGGGGTGTGGTTGGTCTCGAGGTAGTGCTGCAGATCCTCGTAGAACTTCTGCTTGGCCGGGAACTTGGTCTCGTGATCCTGACTTTCACCCTGCGGGAAGTAGCCGTTCATCACCTTGATGAGAGAGCCGTCTTCGCGCTCGAAGATGGCCATGATCATCCGGCGCTGGGCCTCTTCGTCATCGGTGGGGAAGCCTTTCTCCACCTTGACCGGCTTCTGCTTGCTCATGATGGCGACCCCGTAGTGGGCCTTCTGGCCGTGAAACTCCACGTGATAGCCCATGGCCTCCACATCGGCCAGCGGGAAGGCTTCATCGTGCACCTTGATCTCCTGCAGGCCGATCACATCGGGCTGGTGCTTGTCGATGATGGCTTGCAGCTGGTGCAGACGGGCGCGCAGGCCGTTGATATTGAAAGAGATGATCTTCATGTCCAGGGTGCTCATGTCATTATTATAAGTGGCTATTGGACTAGGAATCGGCTGTGGATGCAAGTTCGGGGGCTGTGACTGGTGCAGCGGCTTGGTAACCTGTTCACGATCCGTCGCGAGAGGCTGTCAGCAAGGTGAAGCGCAGCGCAGGAACCGGATTGTATATGTATACATGAGGATTCCGAGCAGCACATGAGCCTTGATCACAGCCTCGCAGTAGGATCGTGGACAGGTTTTCAGCGGGTCATCTTTTTGACGAATACCACCACAAACAGCGCCAGCGTGAAGCTGCCGGTAAAGGCTTCAAAGGCGGCGAAGATCCTGGAGAGGCCGACTGGAGTGAAGTCGCCGTACCCCAACGTGGTGAAGGTGACCACGCTGTAGTAGAGGCATTCGAGCAGGAAGATGGCATTTTGCTCGAGCGGGGCACCGGGCTGGTAGATGAGGTGCTCGCCCTGAAAATGCAGTCCGCAGAAGAAGTAAAAAATGCTGCAGATAAAGATGAGCAGCAACGAGAAGAGCACCACCCGCATCGGGGCCTCGCCATAGCCGCAGAAGAGATCGACCACCCAGGAGGTAAAACGCTGGGTCGACCAGAACGGCAGTTGCAGGCGGCGCATGGTGAGCTCCTGCTGGATATAGTTGCCGGACATGGTGAAGATCCCCTGTGCCTCGGAGGCTTTGCGCAGATCCCTGTAGGTCTCTTCCGCCTCCTTGAACCAGATGCGCGCCTGTTTGGGATCCCGTTCGCGGCGCCCCTTGCGATCCTGCATCACCCGTTTGCCGGTCTGCATGTTGTCGAGTCGGGTGTTGTGCCAGCGTATGCCGAGCAGGTTGACGTCATCGAGGGTAGCGCACTGGAGGTTGGCATCACTGAGATCGGCCTTCATCAGGCTGCCGCCCTTCATGCGCAGGCCGTAGAGGTGACCACCGCGCAGGTTGGCGCGATAGAGGTTGCACTGCTCCAGCAAAAATCCCTGATCGGACTCCTTGTTGACCAGATTGAGACCCGCCAGATTGGCCCGTGACAGCTGCAGGCCGTGGCAGAGTCCGCCAGCGCGAACGTACTGTTCAAGCGCCTCGGCGCTGCGGGCTTCCTGATGGGTATGGTGGGGATCATGCCAGTGGCAGAGATCGTGCTCGCCAGCCTCTTCACTGCAGTGGCGGCCATCGGCCACCAGATAACGACACATCGCCATCTTCGTTTCCCTCGCATTGCCGAACTGGTTTCAGCATAGGCGGGGAAAAGGGGGCGTGGCGGCGTCTTAGCTGAACTGGTTGAACTCCTGCCGCAGCTTGCGAAAACGCTCCTGCTGGGCCGGGTTGAGGGGGATGCCGTCGAGCACGTCCAGGGTGTCTTTGCACTCGGCACCAAACTCCGGGCTCTTGCGGTTTTTCTGCATCAGTTGCAGCAGCACCTGGATCTTGTTGAGAGCCGCACCGGTATTGGCGGGGGCGCGGCGCAGGGCCTCGCGAAAATGACCGAGGGCCTGCTCCAGCTCGCCGCTCTGATAGGCCTTGATCCCCAGATCGTTGAGCTGCTGGTAGCGCTGACGCCGCTCCAGCACCGTCTTGTCATCGCGGGTTGCCTGAATGCAGGTGGTGAGCAGCCGATCTTCGTCCTCCGCCAGCAGCCCTTGCAGGCTTTCGGCATATTCAAACTCGCCGAGCTGGTAGAGGGCAAGGATGGTCTCGCCAAGCAGGGCGGGGGGCATGGTGGCCGGTTCATCGAGCCAGTTCTGATTGGCGCGATAGAGCATCTTCTTGCCCTTGAGCAGCTCGCCCAGCGCAATCTGCACCCGGGCCTGACAGATCTGCTCGAACACCGGGTAGTTGAACTCCGACATCATCAACGAGTCGCGGATGCGCGACAGGGCGGAATTGACCTGCTTTTGCAGGTTGGCGATGTGGTAGCTGTCGTTGCTGTTGAGGGCGTAGAGGGTCAGGGTCTGGATATAGGCCCCCAGATAATGGGGCGTGCGGTGAATGGAGTTGCGCGACAGGTCGATCAGCGACATCAGTACATCCTTGGCCTGGGCGTAGTCGTGGCGCTGCAGGCACACCTCCGCCAGTCGTCGGGAGAGTTGCACCGACTGGGGGGAGATATCCACTGCCCGTCTGAGCTCCTGCTGCGCCTGCTCGTCATTGCCAAGGGCCAGCAGGGATTCTGCCAGCCAGAGGTGAGCCTCCACCATCAGTGGGGTATTTTTGAGGGTCGCCTGCAGATGGCTGACCGCCTCTTCGTGGAGCCCCAGGGTGTTGCACGCCTTGCCCAGCGTCAGGCGGGCCCAGCTGTTCTCTTGCCCGGCCAGCAGCTGGCGCATTAAAGAGCGCGCCTCCTGTGCCTGACCCAGCTTGAGGTGGGTATCGGCCTGCAGGCAGCGGCAGTAGTTGGCAAAACGGGGCACCGCATCGGCCCGCTCGGCACAGGCGGTAATGAGGGCTGCCAGATTGTCATCGGCCAGCGCGGTAAAGACGCTGGCCAGCGCATTGCGCCGGGCGAGGGCACGCTTCAAGCGAAACGAGAACTGCTCCTGAGAGAAGGGCTTCATCAGGTATTCGTCGGGCTCGGCCTCCAGCGCGCTCAGTACCATGGCGCGGGAGCTGTCGCCACTCACCATGATCACCACGCTCTGGGGCGGGATCAGATCTTTGTCGCGCAGGCTCTCGAGCAACTGGCGGCCATTCTCGCCACCCCCCAGATCGTAATCGATGAGATAGATGTCGAAACTGCCCTTCTGGCAGCGGCGCCGCGCATCCTCGGCGGTATTGGAGTAGGTGATGTTGCTGATACCCAGATTGAGCAGCATCGCCTTCATCATCACCTGAAACGAGCGCTGCTCATTGACCATCAGAATGCGTTGTGGCTTGGCTGGGCTCTTTTTTTCTGGCTCTTGTTCAGGTGTCTGCATCTGTCTGGGTCGAGGCGCTACGGGCTGATGGGAGAAAGTGTGCCACCAAAGCGCCCGAAGAGGCAATTGGCCAAGTTGTCGATTGCGAACCATCTCCGTTTGTCCGCCTATTGCCCGCGATGAGTGAAAGAAAAAGGCCCTGTTGCCAGGGCCTTGAACTCAATGTTTTTTCTCTGCCAGATAGGGAGCAAATTGCGGCGTGTACTCGGCCTTGAACCCCTGTTCGGTCTTGATGATGAGATAGACCGCCAGCTGGTGCTGCTTGGCAAATGCCAACCCCGCTTCAGGCCCCATCACCATCAGCGCGGTATCGAGGGCATCGGCCTCCAGTGCGGTCGGGGTGATGACGCTGGCGGAGACCAGCTTGTGGGTGACCGGCTGGCCGGTGGCGGGGTCGATGATATGGGAGTAACGCTGGCCATCCAACTCGTAGTAGTTGCGATAGCTGCCCGCGGTGCTGAGCGCCATGCCGTTGGGGATGACGATATCGGAAAACGCTCCCGGCTGATCGGAGGGTTCGACGATGGCCACTTTCCATGGCGAGCCCTTGCTGTTGTTGCCCTTGCTGCGCACCGCACCGGCCACTTCGATCAGGTAGTTGTGTACCCCCTTGCCTTCGAGCAGGGCGGCAATCTCGTCAGAGGCGGCACCCTCGCCAAGGGTGGAGAGGTCGAGATAGAGATCCGGGATCGTTTTTTCGAGCAAGAAGTGATCCCCCTGCGGGGTCAGGCTCAGCTTGTCGATCCCTACCTTGTGGCGGGCGGCGGCGATGGCCGCCTCATCGGGCCGCTTGACCGGCCGTTTGTCTGGGCCAAAGCCCCATAGATTGACCAGAGGCCCCACGGTCACATCCAGCTTGCCGTCGGTCAGCTTACCGGCATCAATCCCCTGCTGGACTATGATGGCCATGGCGGGCGGGATGGCAAACGGGGTATTGGCGGGCCCCTGATTGAAACGGGAGATGAGCGAGCCCGGATCGTAGGTGGAGATCTCCTTGTTCATCCGGGCCAGCAGGCTCTCTACGTCGCTTTTGAGGGCTGGCTCCCCACCAGGGTAGCTATCGCTCAGGGTCACCACATAGTAGGTGCCCATGGTCTTGCCCTGAATACGGGTCTGGGCAGGCGGGGTGGGCTGGCAGCCGGCCAGCGCCAGCAGCAGGGTCAGCAGCAGGCCGCGCATGGCCGCCACGGGGGTTATCGCAATCATCCGGCGCTCTCATCTGGAGAAGGTTCATATCGGGGCGCTAGCTTAGCCAAGGGGCGCCCTTCGGGCGAGCCCTGATAGGGCCAATCGGGGGGAAAAGGGCAGAAAAAATTAAACATTTTTGAACCTGTGACAGCCGAGCGCCGTATCGTCCATCCGTGAGGGAGAGAGTGGCGAGTAGAGCACCGTCTGGTGACCTGGCCCGCAGCTTTGGCCAAAAGCCATAGCCGATTGAAGACAATTGAGTAAAATGAAGGTCGATTTAGACGGCATCTTTGCGAAGCGTTCACCGCATCCGCCAAGTCGTTGCCATCCATTGCCAATCAAAGGAGAAGATGATGAAAAAGGCGATTACCCTGCTGTTTCTGAGTACCCTGGCTGCCCCTGTGCTGGCGGATGAGTGTGCACTGGTCATCGAAGGCAATGATGCCATGCAGTACAACCTCAAAGAGATGAGCGTGCCGGCCACCTGCAAGGAGGTGACGGTCACCCTGAACCATACCGGCAAGCTGCCCGTGACCGCCATGGGCCACAACTGGGTGCTGGCCAGCACCGCTGACTATCAGACCGTGGCAACTGCCGGGATGAGCGCCGGGGCCGAGAACGGTTATCTGCCCAAGGATGATCCCCGTGTGCTGGCTCACACCAAGCTGATCGGCGGCGGCGAGAGCAGCAGCGTCACTTTCAAGACCGACGGTCTGGCGGGCAAGGATCTCACCTTCTTCTGCTCCTTCCCCGGCCACTTTGCCATGATGAAGGGCTCCTTCAAGGTCAACTAAGGTGCTGACCGGCACGAGCCGGTTGCCTCAATAGCAAAAGCCGGGATTTCCCGGCTTTTTCATCTCTGCTGTTTGTGTGTGGCGTGGCATGACTGCACACCGCCGACTTTTGCGCTATTTAGTCTGCAGGGTAAAGAAGGCGATGGCGGTCTTCTTCTGGCATTCGAAGTGAATGCTCTCTTCACCGGTCACCACCAGCGTCTCGTTGATGGCCACCTCTTTGCCCTGCACGGCCAGCTGGCCGCTCAGCAGGTGACAGAGGTAGGTCTTCTCTGGCTCGAGGGTAAGGGTCAGCGGGAAGGGGAGGTTCAGCACCCGCACGTTGGCGCTGATGCGATCCGGATGGTAGATAAGCCCCAGATCGGTCACCTCTTTTTTCAGCAACTCGCAGTGGGTCTCCTCATCGCCGCTAAAGTGCGCCGCCTCGAAGGTGGCGTAGGGGTGGCCGTTGAGCACAAAGCCAGCCCCGTTCACCGGCAGCAAAATGCGCTGATAGCCGGGAAAGGGGGAGAAGGGGCCCGCGCTCTTGATGGGGGCCGAGCTCAGTCGATAGTCAAAGTCGAGTTTGGCAAGGTTGCTCCCCTTGGGGGAGATGAGGATCTGGCTGGTGGTGCCCTGCTGGTTTTTCCAGGGCATCTTCTGGTGGTCTGACTCTTTAATCAGGGAGATCACGGGCACTTCCTCACGATGAAAAAACGCAGGGAGCCGGGGACATCAGCCCCGGCTCCCTGATAGAGATTGGCGATGGTAAAGGCGATCAGCCCTGACCATCCAGCGCAGCCAGCCGCGCTTCCATGGCGGCGAGACGGCTCTTGAGCTCGCTCACCTCCTGCTCCAGCTCGCTCAGACGGTCGGCGGCAGGGGAGGCATAGGCCGCGGCGGGGGCAGCATCCATCATCGCCTGAATATCCACTTCGCCGCTAAACAGGTGGGCGTAGCGGGATTCGCGCTTGCCCGGCTCGCGCGGCAGCTTGACCACGTAGGGGCCACGCTCGATGAGTTGGGTCAGTACCGCATCTACCTCGGTGACATCATCGAAGCTGCAGAGGCGGTTGGTGCGCGAGCGCAGCTCCCCCGGGGTTTGCGGGCCGCGCAGCAGCAGTTCGCAGACGATGCCAAGCTCCTGGGCACTGAATTTCAGCTCGCCAAATTCGGTGTTGCAGAATCTGTGCTGATAGCGGGGCACCCGGGCGTTGAAGCCTGCAGTGTTGACCACCAGCCGCTTGCGGATCAGCTCGTCTACCACGGCGCGGATATCGAGCTCGGAGAGCTCCAGCACCGGCTCGCGGTTGCTCTTCTGGTTGCAGGCGTTGACCAGTGCATTAAGGGAGAGGGGATATTGATCCGGGGTGCAGATCTCTTTTTCAATCAGACAGCCGATGACGCGGGCTTCCAGCGGGCCAAGTACTAACCGTGAATTCAGATAATAAGTGCAATGCCCATGGTGCATAGGAGAGAGGCGGTCAACTACCAGTTAGGGTACGCTTCTTCTCGCCAAAGAAACAAAGCGATACACCATGAAATACCAGCAGTTGACCGAGGGGCTACGATACCAGATTGCCTGCCTCCGTGACCATGGCCTGTCACAGGCCCGCATTGCCAAACAGCTCGGGGTTCATCCATCGACTATCAGTCGTGAGCTTCGTCGTAATTGTGCTGGGCAGGCCTATCAGCCGCAGCAGGCTCACCAACTTGCCACGGCACGACGGCTGACGAGTCAGAAGCGTACTGTCCCGTCTGATACCATCGACTTTGTTTGCATGGCGCTGGTCGCGGACTGGAGTCCCGAGCAAATCAGTGGCGTTGGAGACATGATTAACTGCCCGGTTAGCCACGAGTGGATATACCGCTATGTGGCACGCGACAAGGCCAACGGTGGCACGCTATACCGGCATCTGCGTCAGGGTCACAAACGCTATCGCAAGGGTAAGAACAGCAAACGCAGTGTCATTCCCAATCCGGTATCGATTGATGAACGCCCTGCGATAGTCAATGAGCGGAGCCGTGTGGGAGATTGGGAAGTCGATACCGTGTTGGGTAAGCAAGGCAGCGGTGCAATAGTGAGTCTGTTGGAGCGTAAGAGCCGGCTCTACCTGGTTCAATACGTTCCCAGCAAAACAGCCAGCGCGGTGGCGGACACCATTATCAGCATGCTGAAACCCTACCAGGCACATGTCCATACCATCACAGCTGACAATGGTAGCGAGTTTGTCGAACATGAACGTGTTGCAGCAGAGCTGGAAGCGCAGGTGTACTTTGCGCATCCATACAGTGCATGGGAACGGGGACAGAATGAGAATAGCAATGGTCTGCTGCGGCAATATGTGCCCAAAGGCAGTGATTTGAGTGTGGTGACAGCAGAGGCACTGTCAGCCGTCGAAAAGCGGCTGAACTTCAGGCCGCGCAAATGCTTGGGATTCAAACAGCCACAGGTGGTTTTTGACGAACTTCTGAAAGCAGCCTGATTTTTAATCGGGAATTGCACTTCGAAGTTGAATTCGCG
>NZ_JBFODQ010000063.1:0-3054 GCF_040908355.1 Aeromonas sp. R2-2
CTAAGCGTGTTCTTTCCCTCGCCAATGCTACCCTCGGGGTTATCGAGTCAGGTTCACTGGCCATCCACGCCATCGGTAGTGGCCTCTCCTTGGCCAACGGTCTCGAACGTAAACATGCGGTTAAACAGGTGGATCGCCTGCTCACTAACACCAAGCTCAATGTCTGGAGCCTCTTTGACGATTGGGTGCCCTATGTGGTCGGTGAACGTACCGAGATCGTAGTCTCCATGGACTGGACCGAATTCGATGCCGATGATCACAGTACCTTGGTTATCAGCCTGCAAACCAACCACGGTCGCAGTACTCCGCTGCTGTGGAAAACCCATCGGAAATCGTTGCTCAAAGGGCAACGCAATGCCCATGAGAAAGAGCTGCTCACCAAGCTCAAGCAGACGTTGCCAGAGGGTATCTTCGTGACGGTAGTAGCTGACCGCGGCTTTGGTTACATGGAGCTGTTCGAACGCCTGGAGCAAGAGCTAGGCTTTGCTTATCTCATTAGATTTAAAGGAAATGTTTTGGTTGGTTACCCTGGTGTAGAGCAGGTTCCAGCTCGGCACTGGCTAACGCCGACCGGGCGCACCCGAACCCTCAAAGCGGTGGAGCTAACTGGGCAGCGACAGCCTGTCGAACGGGTCTATTGTTGTCATAAGAGTGGCATGAAAGACGCGTGGTTTCTGGCCAGTAACCGGACCGACCTGAGCGCCGCCAAGGCGTTGCAACTATACGGCCAGCGCTGGGGTATCGAGACCAGTTTTCGTGATATCAAAGATTACAAATTCGGCATGGGTATGGGAGATGTGCACATCAGTAATCCGGTCCGGCGCGACCGACTGTTTTTATTCAGTGCCCTGGCCATCGTCTTGCTGACGCTGCTGGGTAAGGCTGGAGACAGTGTCGGTCTAGAGAGAACGATCAAGGTCAATACCAGCAAGAGCCGAACCTATTCGTTCTTTCGGCAAGGGGTCATCTATTACCAGTTGCTACCTAAAATGAAAGAAGCCAATGCGGTCTTGTTGATGGATAAATTTATCTACTACCTGAAGCAACACCGCTTATATACCCGCACACTTGGAATTATTTGAGTCTCTAAAAATGAGGGGATCTCTGAGGTCTGTACCCCCTCGCCGTTAGTCAGTTTGCTTGCAGTGCTACCAAGCGGGCCATACAAATAGGTCGATGCGTCATTACCAACCCCCTCCCATGTGTAGGTGGCACTGAGGTTGTTTGTGTCAATAAATAGACCATCCGCCTCCTTGACCTTGACAACCACGTCCTTGACCAGCGGCGCAGGAGGCTTCACGGTTGTCGTGATACACGCCTGCTTTCCTGTTGCCGGCGCCGTGCGAATACCATCTGTCTTTGGTGTCACGCAGGCAGTGAGCGGCTGATTAATGGCTGCCTCAGGCACATTCGGCACCGAAGCAGCACTGCCAAGGTCGATGAGCGCACCAGTGGCATCCGCTGTCGCCCACGAAAAAAGAGAGCCTGACTCCTCATCCCCGTCAGGGTCATTGAATTGGTACTTGAGCTTCACATCTTTGCTCTCAACACCGTAAACAGACGTTGGCTCAAATTTAAGGCTTTCGGCGTCTGGTGCGCGCCCAAGCACCCCGGTAGAGGTGGGCTCAGAGGTTACCGCGACAGCGCCCGCGGCAAATAGCACCCACAGCGCAACAAGCCCCCTGGCGCCAGCACTTCCGGCCTTTGGTGTGCCACTTATGCTCATATCAATACCCTCAGTATTCAGCATCACTTTCATTTACTTTGCTATCAGAGCAAGCCGGGTTGCTCATCCTCTCCCCGACTTGCCATGAATTGGACAGACTTAACTTCACTACTTGTTGGTAACAACAACCTGCACTTTAAGCTTTTGCATCTCTTTGGTCGGCGTAAACTTCCGAGAGGTTGCCCCAGGAATGTCAGCAAAGACGCCGGTACCATTGCCGGTTACAGAGTCTCGCCCTTCAATCTGCCACTTGTACTCAAGGTCGGTCAGATCACATGCCTCGCTAACACACAGGGTATCAGCCGTCAGCTCGGCACCCACCTGTGGCACACCATCCACCAACCCGGAAATGCTGGCCTCGTAGACCGAACCAGCCACTGCCGCCACAATGGCATTTGTAGAATCAGCAGGGGCACCAACTTTCGGGTCAGTAACAAGCGGGTCAGTGTTGGGGGTCACCCTCAACGTGATGGAGGCACCAAGGTCCTCCGCTGTAATTTTGTAAGTGTCAGCTGTAGCTGAAGCAATAGGGGTGTCATCACGCAACCACTCATAGGTATCTCCAGCAGATGCATCGCCATCAGCATCACCAAAAACGAAGAGGGCGTCCGGGTCGATAGAGAGCTCGTCACCCACATCAACAACCCCGTTGCTGTTTACATCCGCCCAGGTGATGGCACCTGGCGCCATAGTCGGCGCTCGCCCCATAATGGTGCCGGTGGGGGGGGAGGTAACGGCAAGCACTGGCGCTGCTATCACGCCTCCCAAAAAAAGCACACCCGCAACAGCACTGGCAACTGCGCCTCTCTTAAACCCCAAAGCACACTGATACTTCATACTTACTCCTGATTATGATTACTTACGCTTTTTTCACTTATTTGCCGATACCGCTTGGCACAGGCACGACAAACCATTTCAAAAAAGAGGGTGGTGCAAAAAGCACGCTGCACCACCCACCCCAGAACAGGCCAACACAGCACAGCCACAAACAGGCTCACGGCATTGAACGCTCACTAATAAAGCCTCTGCACCAATCAACCACCACCCTAACCGGAGCGATTAGTTGGCGGCTGCCTTGGGCGCAATCTCGACCCACAGCTGAGCTCGCTGCTCATTAGCGGGCACAAGGTATTCATCACTATTGGTTGCGCCCGTAGCGGTGCGGGTCACTCCATCCACCCCTTTGGCGTACCAGGTGAAGTCAAACTTGGACACATCACAGTCGGCAGCAAGGATAGAGTCCGGACATGTGAGCTTCGCCTTCCAGGTGGAGCCAACAATGGGGTTGGTACTCCCGGCACCACTCACCTCGGTGTGGACCGGGCCAC